>CBDVBC010000129.1:0-5387 GCA_965372125.1 Candidatus Hermodarchaeota archaeon
AAGATTGGATAAGATTTGGACAACGGTCGCATCAAGAGTTACCTCCTAGACCAGAAGTTCATAGCAGGGATCGGTAATGTCTACGTGCAGGACATTCTGTGGTATGCCCGGCTCCATCCACTCCGGAAGGCAAACGCCCTCGATGAAGCTGATGTCGCGCGGCTTCACCGCGGAATTCGCCACGTCTTGGAGGAGGGAATACGATGGGGCGGTGGACCTGGCGAGCAAGATGTGTGGGGGAACAAGGGGCGCTATGCAGAGCATCTGCAGGTTGGCTATCGTACTGGCAAGCCTTGTCCAGCCTGTGGGACCATAGTAGAAGAGCTGCGAGTGGGCTCCACCACGAGTTACATCTGCCTAAAGTGTCAGACCCTACCCTCATGATGATTAGATGAAATGAAGACTTGCGGAAATGGGAAGGAAGAAAAACAGGGAACCGGTAACTTTTACACAGAAAATGAGTCGAGCAAGATGTTTGCTGGGGCAGCATGATTATGGCCAATTGAGAGCCTGTAAAGATGACGACTTTGATGGACTAGTCGAAGGAGTTATGGAGGTTTGTCGCCGATGCGGTGCCCAAAGGCCATCATGGGGCCTCCTACGCAAGGGTGCAAAACTATTCAATACTAAGGGGTATTGGGTCGCCACAGTCGAAAAGGCTTCCGTGAAGTAAGGGCAGCATCTGAGAGAATTTCTTTAAAACCCAAGTAATTGGAATTAATCGTCATCTGGTTTTTCTTTATTGGGGCGGCGCCGTCTTCTTTTCGGTGTAGGAGGAAGATCCATTAAGAGCTCCTCTGTGCGCTCTCGTACTTTTGTCTCCTGAGAGGTTAAGCGTCGGTGTGCGAGTAAGACACCTGAGACAAGGAGAGCCCACAATGTCAGCAAGACTAGGAAATAGAACTGGGGAAGCGGTTGTAGTCCAGGAATTGTCAATAAGTAGAACAGCGAGGAGATTCCTGCTGCGAGGGTTGTTAGGAAGGTTCGAAAGAGGGTTGAGAAGGCTGTGAGACCTGTTTGGTGGGATGTCCGCTGTAACTCGGCAACGAGCTCGACCATAGTACTCTGGTGTTCCTCACCCCTGAAGGCGCCCTTTGCGAGGTTGCCAATAGTCTCACTTACTTCTTCCTCGGTTAACCGCATTTTCCGGAAACTTGAACGCCACATCACAAGCGGTACTCCAGCGGAAAAGAGGAGGGGAATAAGTAAAGTCCACCAGAAGTCGGAGTGTTGTAGGGAAACGGTGAGGGCTGCAAAGAGGGAAGCTGTAGCTGCATACTGGGACAATCTGAGTACTTGCCATATCTCTTGACGCCGCCGGTGCGACATCCAGAGCGACTCTATTGACATCCGGGCAACTGGTTCAAGCGCGGAACTGCCACATGAAGCTATTGCGTTGCGGGCAGCAACTCGTACCCGTGGAGAGCTATGAGAGAGTAAATCTGAGGCTATTGGAATCACTGCTAGCCTCCGGGTCTTGATAAGTTTCCGTTCAAGAATCCTAGCTACAAGTTCAGTGTCACCTTGGAAGCTGGTGCGGGAAAAGCGCCGTGCGAGGAGTGACCAACATAGGAAGGCGCGATCTGGGGGCATTTGGGAGTGAAGGATTTCTACATTTCTGATAATGCGGTCAGGGTCTTCGGGGTTCTGTACGATGGTTTTGCAGAGGGTCTGCAGAGCAACAGGTTCGGTTACCAGATCACAGAGTTTTAGCCAGAGATGACCGAGGTCTCGCCGCTTTGAAGAGGAGTTTCGAGTAGTCTTGGAGATCCGGTATGCTTGACTCACTAGCTTTGGAGCGAGGAGCCGGCGACGGGCCTCGGGTCGTTGTAATCTAGACATTCCCTTGCGGAGACGCATCAGGGTACGAGCTATCGACCCAAAGGGAAAGGGGAGCCTTCGGAAAGCCCAGAGGAAAGATTCGGATTCGTCCTCCCGGACACTAGTGATGAATCTTGCACTCTCAGGGACGATTGGACGTTCTGCAGCCACCATCTCGGAGGAGGGAGTTAGAACACGGTACAGTATTGCGCTGTTCTGCACCATCCTCCATGACTCTGCCCGTACACTGTATAACTGCGTTCGGTGGGCAAACTTCCTGAGCACATAGTCCGTTGAGAGTTTGAGGCGTCCGCGGACAGATTCTAGGTAGCTTGGTCTTCCAAGTAGACGAAGGGATTCTACACTTCTAGGTTCGTCACGGGTTGAGAAGAAGCGGGTACCCCGGAAATCTGTCCAATATAGGAAGCTCCCCTGGAATCGGCAGGATTGGAACTTGCTGCTCGATGCATCTGTTCACGACATATCACATTCCCGAAAGTCCGCCCTAACCAGCTGGGCATGCCGAAGCTTAGCAATCCGCATATCGGCGCGCATGAAGCTTGAACTGAAGGAACGAATTCCATCAAGTATCGTTCCCTTCATCCTGCAGCGGTAGAAGCCAGTCTTGATGATAACTGCCTTCGTGAGATTTACTCGTCCTAGGTCCGCCTCCCAAAACTGGGATCCGACTAAAGTTGCTCGCTGAAGCTTTGACCCTCGAAGTCTGGTTTGAGTGCCTGTCACTCGCACTAATTTGGCTCGCTGGAGGTCTGCATTCCAAAGCTGGACCCCTTGAAGGTTAGCCTGGTGGAGACTAGCTTCCACGAGATAGGCCTCACAAAGGTGTTTTTCCTCATCTCCAGCATCACTCAGGTCCAGCCTTTTCAAATCCTTGCCCTTCTGTCTTAGGTGCCAACGGCAATATCTTCTGCCCTGCTCTGGGCGGTGACGGCAACGCTCACCCCTCTTATGGCATCCTGCATCCCAACGGTAGACATATGCACAGTTTACTGGCTGATTCGAACGCGACAGAAGCCCCACCTTTAGTTTGCTCATTTCGTTGGAGTAGGTTTACGGACTGTGGAACCGTTTATGCCTTTATCCTTTCGTGTGACCTCCAATCTAATGTCACGAGCCTGCAACCAGCACTGTTTTTAACTTGGAGAGCTAATATTCCCTAGATTTCATTTAGTGCAGTCTTCATATCCTGAACCTGCACGATGTTAAGGAGGCTTCTTATTGACACTAAAGGGTAATAGAATCAGTTCGATCGTGTTACTCCTTACTCTCATGTTTAGCATAGGATTAAACACGTTATTAATTGGCCCCAATCCCCTATTAGCCAGTGCCTCACCCACATCAAGGCAAACACTTGTGGGGAGCGAGAAAATTAATGGGCTCTTTGCCCCTCGTATAGACGGTTTCATTGACGACAACGCACCAACCGGTTACTTAGGTGAATGGGATGACGCGGTTAGATCACGTCTAGCATTTACTTCTGAGCAGGACTCTACTTTGAACATTGACGTGGATACAAAACATGTTTCCGGGAATCTCTATATCAGCTTCACCGGTCCTGAAACTACCTCTATGGTAGCACTAGAGCTGGACCGAGACAACAACCAACAGACATCAGGGGGAGATGCGAAAATCATCTTAGAGAATGGCATATTCTCCCTACAAATCTACGTCAACAACGAGTGGCACCAAACATACATTGACCCGGAAGACCACCCCCTAGTAGGGGCGATTGCAGGTATCGATGGCTATTATCCAGGCACAATACCTGATAATAGCGAAGTTGAGATTGGCTTCTCAGAACCCAACCTTGATACACTACTCGCACTTGCAGGGGGCTCTAGGTATAGAACAGAAGTGCTAAGAGACACTAGTACTGGATACGACTTTACCAGTTACCGCTTAATCCTTCGAGCAGACAGAGAACTCTATGTCACCGAATACGCAATCTATGAAAGAGACATGAGAGCGTTTCTAGAGCTAGATGTGGGAATCGACCACATCGAGTTAACCCAGGCTATCCAGAACGAAACCAATGGAATGCCCCTTGTCCGAAACAAGCCAACCCTAGCCCGGGTCTTCGTAACCAATCCTCACCTTCTCAGTGTGAACTGTGAGGTAAAGATAACAGCATTCGTTATCGCATTTATCTTCCCGATACCCGTCGGATCAGTTTCAACAGTTTTCGCCGCTCCTGCTACTGGAACTGTAATAGACCGAAACAACATAGACCACTCTGCTAACCTTGAAATCCCGGCACTCTGGCTCGACAACACCTACCTTATACTCAAGGTGGAGGTGAGCCCTGTTGGCTGGACTGACCCAGATTCAACAGACAACACTGAGGTGGTGGGCCTTACCCTCACCAAGACACGCGACCTGAATGTTTTCTACATCCGGGTCAACGAACAAGGAGTCGGCCAGGTCACCGAGGCCTTCGCAGAAAACCATCTCGGAAATATGACGCTAGCCTACCCAATGGCGAACCCCACCTACACTGAACTCGACTGGGATATGCTTGGAAGTACGCCTTGGGTCGGAACCGATGACGACCTAATAGCAGATACCCACGAGGTCGCAGCCCTACTGATGCTTTCTGCCTTGCTCCTTGATGCCTTCGGCTTACCCGTTAATTACCCCGACCAAGTCCACAGTTTCTGCCTTACCCCTGGCGGCGGGCTATCCGACCCCTCCTGGCTAGGCGGCGCCTCTTACGCGGGATGGACACAAGCAGCGGATTTCCTCGTCGCAGCGCATGAAATCAACCACAACCTCGGTCCGGGGATACAACCTGGCGCTGAACAATGGGGCAGACATGTTTATGTCCCTGGTTATGGCCCTGGTTCTTATGCTCCAGGGGAAGATGACACCTGGAAAACCCTCTATGCGAATGATAACATCCACGAGCCGGGATGGTTCCCCGGTGCTACTGCACTCATTCCGAGCAACAAACCTGACTTCATGACCTACAGCCGAAGGGGTGCCTGGCCTACCTGCTGGATCAGTGATTATCGCTGGCTGCGGCTCTTTGACCGCCTAGCCAACTATGTTCCCGGTAACCCTGTTCCTCCCGCAATTCCTCTGGCAATGATAACTCCTGGTGTCACAAGCTATTCGACTCGTCTAATACAGGGATTCCTGTACGAGAATGGCACGGGTACGCTTCTGCCCTCCTTTGCTCAGCCTTCGCCAGCTTCCATCGGCTCTTGGCCTACGCCTGAGGCTCCGATTCCCACCCACTATCTGAATGTCAACTACTACAATGGCAGCTCGCAACAGATTCCTCTGCAGGGAGACTTTACTCACACATGCTCAGGTGGGGACGAGAACACATCCTTCTTTAGCTTGCTTCTCCGAGATGACGGACAAATTGATAGTCTAAACCTCACCGACTCCTATTCATCATCAGTGGGTTTCTTTGGTAACACCAGTTTCACAGTTAGTGGAAGTCTCAACTCACCGACAAGTGTCTCCCGAGGTGTATCGACTACCATCGATTGGAGCCTCAGCCTCACCAACAGTACAAACATCGGGCTAAGCTGCAATAC
>CBDVBC010000130.1:0-5372 GCA_965372125.1 Candidatus Hermodarchaeota archaeon
AGGGTTCCGCTTCGAGAGACTAACCCAATCCTACCGGGTTTGAAAACGTGGGCTGGCATGATTCCGAGTTTGCATTGTCCGGGCGAGATGACTCCTGGAGTATTTGGACCAATAATATGGCTTCCCTGCTTGCGTGCTAAAGCTACAAATTTCATCTCGTCGTGGAGCGGGATGTGCTCGGTGATGGCCACGATGACTTCGAGTTTTGCATCCAGAGCCTCATTGACAGCATCAGCTGCAAAACGGGCTGGAACAAAGATGATTGACGCATTAATTTCTGGGAACTGCTCAGTGGCTTCGATAACGCTATCGCATACAGGGATTCCCTCTACTTCTTGTCCACCCTTACCGGGGGTTGAACCAGCAAGAACCTGTGTACCGTAGTCACGCATTGCTTGGGTATGGAATTGACCTTCTCGTCCAGTGATTCCTTGAACTATCACTCTGGTTTTATCGTTGATCAGGACAGTCATGTTAACTACCTCCTCTAACTTTCTCTACAATGAGTCGGGCGGCAGCATCCATTGTTTCTAGGAAGGGGATGTTGGCTTTACCTAGTATCTCTGCGCCTTCCTTTTCTCTCGTCCCAATTAACCGAATGGCCATAGGGACTTCACGCCTTAGGTTCTTCTGAGAAGCCACGATTCCATTCGCCATCTCGTCACACCGTGTGATGCCGCCAAGAATATTGATGAAAACCCCCTTCACATCTGGGTGAGAAAGGACAATATTCAATGCTTGGGTCATACGATCCGCAGTGGCACCCCCTCCAACATCAAGAAAGTTGGCTGGCTTACCTCCATAATAATGAACAGCATCCATCGTTGACATCACGAGCCCTGCTCCGTTACCAATAATGCCGATATCTCCTTTCAATTCTACGTAAGTCATACCTAATTCCCGGGCACGTAGCTCAAGCTCTGTCAGCTCAGTGTCACCCTTCCCCAATCTTTCCGCTAAGGCTTTGTGACGGAAGAGGGAGCTATCATCAACGTTGAGTCGCGCATCAGCGGCAACGTATTTACCATCAGTAGTAATGATTAATGGGTTGATTTCAGTGAGTTCGGCATCATTATCGGAAAACACGCGCCATAATCGCATTACAATTCCAGACAATTGCAGTAATGCTCGCCCTTTGAATCCGGCAGCCTTGACTAACCGACGTGCTTCAAACTCGCGTAATCCCATAAGTGGATTAACTGCTAGCCGAGCAATTTCTTCAGGGTGCTCCTCAGCTACTTTCTCGATATCGACACCCCCCATCCCACTACAAATGACAACGGGTCTGCGCTTTGCCCTATCAACAGTAATCCCGAGATAGATTTCTTGGGCAATATCTAGGCATTCCTCGACAAGGAGGCGGCTCACTCGGTGTCCGTGTATTTCCATTCCTAGGAGTTGTTCAGCAACTAAACGAGCCTCCTTGGGTGTCTTCGCGCGTTTAATTCCGCCTGCTTTGCCGCGTCCACCAGCTAGCACTTGGACTTTCAGGATTACAGGTCCAGAAATCTCTCTCGCTATCTGTTCAACCTCTTCACTAGTCTGGGCTACTCGACCACGTGGTATTACTAGTCCAACTTTTTGGAAAACCTCTTTTGCCTCAAATTCAAACTGCCGCAATATGACACATCCTAAATCATGTCGTTCGGGAGGTCCATGTTGTTAAAATTGTGTGCGTGGATGTCGATTCAACACCGACTATTTCTGCAACATTTGATAAGAATTCAGCTAAAACAGGGCCGCTAACTAGAACAACAATGTCGACAGATCCAGTGACTCGCTGCACCTGAAGTGGTTGTAGCTGTTTTACCTTTTCATGTACTTCTACACGGAATTTGGGTTGTACCTTGAGAAAAACTAATGCCTCGTCTGTTGATTTACCAAGCAATCGCAAACAATCAGGTGATAAATCGATGAAACCCCTGCCTGTTCTGATTAGCTTCAAGGAACGAAGCTTCCGGAGGTGATTACTTAGGGCTTGGCGAGTAATCTTTAATTCCTTGGCTAACTGTGCTTGCGTTTTTATCACAGTCTGGAAAGACACAGGATAACTGGCTTGATATAACCTGCGTAATATTTCAAGTTGCCGCTCTGTAAGACGAACAACTCTGTCAACTAACTCCATTCTATTACACCGAAGGGACCGTACTCCTCCGAATTCAAACTCCACTTTTTGAGCCTTTCGAATGTAAAGTTTTTTGACAATTATGACAATGTTTGATGGGAACCTTTTTAGAATTTGTCAATAGTCCTCTATCAAAGAATCTTGTTGATGTCCTCCTCTGAGGTTTATATTGTGAAGACCACATTGTGCTCAATCTGTCTAAAGAACTACCCACTAGTTTGTGTAAATTGTCAAGAAAAAATAGATAGCGGCGAAATCTCGGAACTTGATGTTAGGGTAATTCGGTTTTTCATGAATCTTGAGAAGGATTTCCCACCCCTGAAAGACACAACTTTTTTACGCGCTAAACAATTAAACGGATTGATTATAGTTCTTGTATCTCGGGGAGATGGTGGTAGATTACGACCAGTTCTTAGAAAGCTTCATAGTCTTGCTCTAGACGAACTCCATTCCCCGGTCCGTGTTGTTGAGGAAAGCAAGAACCCTCAGCACATCCTTCGCGATTTAATACGCCCTGTGCGAATACTGGGAATAAACACAATTTGGCTTCCAGATAATAGCTTTGAACGCAAAGTACGTATCAGTAGTCGCGATCAATCCCGAATCCCTCTCGATATCGGGCGCCTTGAGGAAATCGTATATGAGTTGAGTGGTGAGCGTATCCGCATCGCATTCGATTAGATGGGTGGCTTAACATCATAATTGGGTTATGAGACGAGGCTTTATGAACTCCCGTAATATCACTGAAGCGTAACTGCCTTTTTGTAGATCAAAACTGATTGTCACTACATGTTCGGATTTCTCTTTAGTGATTGAGGATTGAAAGTTAGTCGGTTTAACTAGAAGGGGCCTAAATGATCCACGCGAACTTAGCTCAGGGAGATGAGTAAAACGGAATTGAGCTGGTGTTACTTGTTCCTCAGCAATCAGTTTATTCAGGATGTCTCCCATTGGTCCATTAAAAACGATGTTCTTAAAATCATATCCGATTAGTGGAATCACAATTTTGTGCTGTTCTTGTATTACCTTCTGCTTTGCTTGAGCGAGTGTTTCCTTTGTAACCATTCTCACTGAATGAATCACTCCTGAAACAGGTATTATAAAATCCCCAATGCAGGGCTGTGTTAGAGAAATTTCCAGTTTCACCCGCTCGCTAACCGCTCTGTTGAAGAGGTAGGATTGATACGCATGAACATAAAGTCGAGTTAGCCCTTTGGGCAGCACTCTGAGACCACCTTGAAAGTCGCCCGGGTGCTTGTCAAGGTAGTGAATGACCGCACGTTCAAAAGACCTATTTTGGCGTCGTCTTGGGTACTCCCACGAAACCCCGTTTTTCTCAACCTCTTCCCTGGATGACTGAAGGGTTTCATCTGGCCTTCTCGTTAGAATGTTGATGGCTTCCTCAAGGTTGCCAAGGATGATTTGTTTCCCAATCAAGTGTGTGTTTGGGTTGATAATCCCAAATCGCTGGGGACCAAAAAAATTCAAGATTCCTCCACGTTGTTTATAGCAGGTCGATATTTCAGCGATTCGAGTCCTAGCTTCTCCTTTCACCTCAAGGTTTCTAATTGTTATACGGAATCTATTTCCGTAATGCGCACCGGGGAGCAAGGGTTTAGAAACTCGATGTGGGTGGAGGAGTCTTATATTAGGAATGTCCCAGTCAACAAGGTCGTCGCGCGTTGCTCTATAGAGAGTAATCCGCTGTGATGTCAGGGCACGGCGGTCTTTTATACCTGCATACGAAAAACGCTTGTAGCTGATTCTTAGAACTTTGCTTACCCGCCGAATGGCTTGAATTGTATCGATGTTTCGCTTTACTAGGAAAAAGGCAATAAACTTCCCTGGCTGGTCTGGATAATGTTCTTGTGTAGGTTCGAGAGGCGCGATGCTACCATCTACCCCTATTTCTTGAACAATGAAATCCTCAGGGTGAACTCGTAAACGTCCACCAATCCCGAGTGGTTTTGTTGAGTATACATCGGAACCGATAATCGTGTCGAACGCTTTTGCCTCCACTTGTAAGCCTCCCTTACCTCATAACAAGGGCAGGTCACCTGTAGCCTTATCTACATCGGCATTTGGTGCGGGTCCAATACCTAGTGCTGTCAATGTTCCTGGTTTAATCTCAGTAAGTCCACGATCGCGAATGGCTACACAGGGCAGGCCTAGCTTTACTGCTTTCTCTCGAACCGCCAGTAATCCCTCTTTACTGGTTACCTTCACTGCGACTTTCTTCTGCCCTTCAGTGAACCACTTCCGCCACCAAGAAGGGTGGTGATGTCTTGCTTCTTCTGCGGCGGACACCGCGGCGTGCGCTGCTTGAACTCCAATTTTTCCTCGGCTCATCTTCAAATCGGTTCGTATCACTAGTACCTGCTTGTACTCAAAATTTGTTGGGCTGCTTTTCCGGCGCTGGAGTTTACCACATAGCCTCGTTCTTATATTCAATACACTGGCCCCCTGTTTGCAGAGGATGTTTAATCCAAGTATGTTGTAGTTGGAAATACTTTTTCATAATTTTAAGTGATAATAAATGCGCCGGTCAGAAATATACCGAACTTTTGTTCAACTAGACCATCTCTCTCTAACGCGATTTTATATCGTAGAATTGCAAGCCCTCGGCGTGAAAATATATTCCAACCCGCCTTTGTGACATCTTAAGTAGGAATGTTGTCTCTGATAACTCTAGGTGTTGTGGATGGACGCTGAAGTCATAGTCATTGGAGCGGGTCCTGTTGGAGGACTCGCTGCGCGCCAGCTTGCAAGATTAGGGCTTTCGGTTCTTCTCCTCGAAGATCATAAGCAGGTCGGTCGCCCCGTGCATTGTGCGGGGCTCATCGGTATCGAGGGATTGCATGGCTTAGGCGTTCATCCTGAAAGATCAGTTGTCATTAATCGGGTTCGCGGCTCGGTTCTTCACGCTCCCTCGGGATTAACCCTGACAGTTGACAAGGGCAAGCCTCATGCCTATGTTCTACACCGCGATTTATTGGACCAACAAATTGTGCGCGAAGCAGAAGCTGCGGGAGTAAAACTGCTTCTGGACCAACGTGTGACAACATGTCAACCAACAAGAAACGGCGTCAAGCTGACCGTCCGGAAAGGCGGCTCCACGAAGGAATACCGAGCACTTGTCGTAGTAGATGCTGAGGGTATTAGTTCGCGTCTTGCAAGACAGAACGGTCTTCTAGGTCCTAAGAAGTCGTATATCCTTCGCGCGCTCCAATACGAAGTTTCGAATGTA
>CBDVBC010000131.1:0-5348 GCA_965372125.1 Candidatus Hermodarchaeota archaeon
TGCTGGTTCATTGCCGCAGGTTTCATGCTGAGCGGCTTTGTATTTCTTAGTAAATGGCAGTCCACTGGCTCCAGAACGGCCTTGATGGCGAGTGTTTTTTCTTTCATATCTCCCTGGTGGACTGCAATCGCAGAACTGCTCGAACTGACTGGTTTGCCCGTTATGGCGATTTATGCCTATAACGAGTCAGAGGCTCAATTCTTTTTGCAAAATCTCCTAGTTGGACCCCTCTATCTCCCATATTGCCTCCTGACCCTTCTAGGCTTCACTCTTATGTCTGTAACCCTAATGTTGTGGGCTATAGGATTAATACGAATACCCAAACCCCCCACCAATCGCGTCGCCATGATTATAGCCAGCCTTCTCTGCTGCTGGGCCGCAGTGTATCTTCTCCGATTACTCCCCACGCTCATCCTCTGGCTAAACACACCCGCTTGGATAAGACTGCCTATATACTCAAATCCCTTCATCTTTCCTGAAGAGCAATTTCCCATACCCTTCTTCAGTATTCAGATGTCTTTTTCGTTTATAACCATCCCAGCTATAATACTCAGCGCTGTAATCTTAAACAAGCCTTCAGTAATCGATCCTGAGGTCTCCCCAGCTCCAAAAACCCACAAACCTAGACAGACCCACTATTGGGTACAGACAAGCCTCCTAATCCTCACAACCTTCTTCCTTCTAGCCATACTACCCTTCACCTTAGGGTTCGCATTCAATCTGTTAAGTTTTTACGTTATGGTTCCTCTTGACCCTACTGGAGCTTACCCTATCTACTTTGTAGCTGGCTACCTTCTTATCCTCCTCTGCATACTGTTAATTATTCCTTTCATCATCCTATTTGTTAGCTGGTACAAACACACCACTAAACCTGAAAACAAGTTTCTAACTCGGACCCTTCTAGCAATCGGTGCTGCCACCGCTATCCTTGGAGGATTCAACCTCGCAATTTGTGTTTACTGGGATATATTCTGTTATATCTTTCTTCATTCCACGAGTCTAAGCATTGATGGTTACTTGTTTTTTCTCTTGGACCTCGTTCCCTTGATTGTTGGTTTAATTTCACTCGCCTTTACAAGACGGGCTACACCAAATCTATTGAATTCACAGTTACAAAGTCAATTGGAGGGGGGACCACCCCCACAAAAAGGTGATTTAGATGAGTAAAAGAAAACATGTTCTGAAGACATCTGCAGATGTTGAACCGAAGGCTTGTCCGTTCCCGCCAAAGCTACCTAGCACCCCTGGAGACTATGCTCAGGTCCCGCGGGTGTTTGAACCGCTGCCCCCTAGCTCTTTCTTCAAGCTAGGGTTCTGGGGGATGGTCCTGCTAGCAATAAGTTCAGCGCTAGCATACATCTTTACTATAGGCCTCCCAAATCTGCCACTCGGTTATGTCGATTATGGAGATTATCTCTACATTGTTCTTGTTTCACTTCCCCACTGGTTTATTGCAGGAGGCTTTTTGCTCAGCGGATTCATCTTCATAAGTTATTGGCGACAAACCGCCTCCAAGCTAGCCTTATCAACAGCCACTTTCTCTTTCTTCTCCGCTGGCTGTTTAATTATCACAACGCTACTCCTCGCTACAGGACATGTCTTTTATTATTCTGAGCAACTTCACGAAATAATCGGCTCTACGTTTGTTCTACCAAGTCCTGGTCCACTTTATCTTCCCTATTCAATCGCTGCCTTTCTAGGAGTTGCTGCCCTCACGTTCACAATGACTCTATGGGCTATCAGCCTAATGCGCCTCCCTAGGCACCCCAAGCACCGCTTCCTCCCAATCATCACAAGCCTGTTCTGCATCTGGGGAGCAATTGGTCTGTTACCTCCGCTTCCCTCCCTCGCACTCTGGATAGTATATCCCACATCATATTTACCTCAAAGTGTCAACCTCCTCCATCTAATTCAAATTATCCCTACCGGGCTTGGTCGACCCGCCCCCTATATCGTCGAATTCATCCTTTTCTTTCTAGCAATGAAATTAGTTCCAGCCGCAACCCTTAGTTCAAGAATCTTCTATGACACCTCCCCTGAAAGCATCAAAACAAGATCAGGTTAACTAGTCAAGGCTAGCAATGAGGTAAACTATTTCAGTTCTAACGCTCACCTCAGCTTAATGAAACGCTTAAGGAAGGACTCTATACAAGAACCACCCAGAAAAACAAGCACAGAACTAGAAGCCCCCAGTACACCAAGAACCCACAGGTTCCTATCCCCGGGGTTGATGATAGACTACTTCTTCCCACTTTTCTGCTATTTCGTCACAGTCCCAATACTTCCCTTCCACGCCTTCCTGGGCCTAGGCATTCATCTCGCACAATACAACCCTCCGGCACTACCCGCCTATATACAGCTGGGGCTTCTAAGCGTCCTTGCAGGTGCCCTCCTAGCCCTTGTCACACCAAACAACCTGGCATTCCTCCGCTGGACACACCGACTGCTAAAAAAGGAAAGGGTCCAACTTCAGCCCCGTTGGGCTACCCTGTACTCCTTCGCCGAGTTCCTCGCCTACTTGTTCCTAATAACCTTCGTCGGAGCCTGGCTCGCACATAACATTTCACCAACACTGTTTTACGCCTTTGGCATGGGCGGGTTCGCATTCATAATGACATGCACCCTAGAACGGTTCATGCTTCTAAGAACCCTACTGGGAATCACCCGCAACAGAGGAAAACAGATCATATTCCGGCAAGTCCGCACCGGACAACAAAAGAGGCGAACAAGGCTGGAACTCCGGCTCACGCAAAGAACCCAGCAATAACAACAAACCCACTACCAAACAGGGTAAGCAGATGAAGCCGACTATATTTTTCCCTTATCACGGTGAGAGTGTAGGCGAAGATGAAGGCACAAAGACAAGAGGTAACATTTATTCTCAACCAACTGGAGTAATATAGGGACAGAAGACTGAGGGATGAAGCTGTCCCACAACTAATAATGTATTATGCTTTCCGAGGAGATGAAAATGCGTACACCAAGTCATCCTCGTCCTATCTCTTCTTCCTGCGAATGCCTAGAATGTCAACGGTTCGTGACTTTAGCAGATGGAGAATCAACTCTTCTCGTGGGTATCAACAAAAGGGGTCAAATCACCCTCTTCAACCGTGGCTGTGAAGCGGTTACAGGATTTTCCCACAAGGAAATGATCGGCAAGTCCTTCGTTACCCAGCTGATCCCCCGGGAACAGCGCAGCGTCTTTCGCCAATTTTTTCGCCCCTTCACACCAAGGGATGTCCCCGCCCATTATGTGAGCGAGATAGTCACAAAGACGGGGGAGTCACCGACAATCGCTTGGTATAACAACTTCCGAACCGATGACAAAGGCACCCTGCTAGAAATCATTAGTGTCGGCATAGATATCACCTCGCATAGACAAGCAGCAATGACGCTTATCAGCCGCGAAGGGTATTTTCGTTCATTGATTGAAAATGTGCAGGATGTCATCACAGTAATCAAGCCTGATGGTACAACCACCTATACTAGCCCATCTATTCAACGTGTACTCGGTTACACTCCAGAGGAGGTGCTTGGGTCTCAGGGATTCGACCTAATACACCCAGAAGATCTAGCACTTGTTCTTGGAACGATACAAGACGGAATCCAGAATCCCAGAACTAGCTACCATGTTGAGTGCCGTTTTCTACATAAGAATGGCTCATGGAGAACCTTCGGCGTCGTTGGTCAGGCCACGAGGACTGAAGCAGGCGACCTAGACATCATCTTCACTTCCCGGGACATCACAGAGCAGAAACGAGCTGAGAAAACGCTGCAAGAGACTGAAGCACGGCAGCTCGCCCTCCTAGACGCTATCCCTGACTTGATGTTTCAGCTCAACCGAGAAGGCACATTCCTCGCTTACAAAGCAGCCAGTGAAGAGGACCTGTATGTACCCCCCAGCGCCTTCATCGGGAAACCCCTAGAGGCTGTGTTGCCACCCTTTCTTGCAAAGCTGCTTAAGGAGAACTTGGAACAAGCCTTTCAGACGGGGAAACTACAACAGTTCGAGTACCAACTCCCCATAGGAGAAAAGCTACGGGATTGGGAGGCCCGGCTAGCGGTCAGCGCAGAGAATGAAGTTGTAGTCATTGTGCGGGAGATCACAGAGCGCAAGCAATCCGAGCAGGAAATTCAGGAAGCAAGAGCACGGGCCGAGTTCTTCAACGACCTAATGGCCCATGATATCACAAACATCCACCAAGGAGTCCTCTCCCTCCTAGAACTAGCACTCCAAGACCCCGACCTTCCTAAAACGTCAGCAGAGCTGATGCCAAAGGCGATAACACAGCTGCTACGGAGCACAACCCTAATCGCGAAAGTGAAGAAATTCGCTCAAGTGGAAAAAGCACCACTCGCCCTCGTAACAACAGACATCGCCCAGCCATTCAGCGCAGCCGTACAAGCAGTAAAAGGTAGCTTTCCCCATAAACAACTGCACCTCAAAACAAGCATACGCCCCGGGAAATACCACGCGCACGCTGATGAGTTCCTCTTTGACCTCTTCTACAACCTCCTCCACAACACCATGAAATTTGACAGGCGACAACAAGTCAAGGTAACAGCTGGAGCTCGCCACATAAGCCGCTACCTCAAAATCCAGGTAAAAGATCATGGTCCAGGCATACACGACAGCGAAAAACACCAAATCTTCACCCGCCTTGACCCTCAAGAGCCACACCCAAGTACAAGCGGACGCGGCATAGGACTCACTCTGGTTCAACGGATAGTAACACGCTACGGCGGCAAAATCTGGGTGGAAGACCGCGTATCCGGAGACCACACCCAAGGCGCCTGCTTCATCATCCTACTTCCCAAAGAAGAGGAGTAAAATCGTACTCTAATAAGGCCAAATCTCATCAAACAACTCTCAACACCTAAACAACCCTAAAAGAGAAGCGGCACAGAATTGACGGATAAATCACGAACACACAAGATGGGCTGGCTTATCCTGTCAATCATAGGCACCTGCCTCACAATAGTTAGTGCAGCATTCATCTGTTGGGGAATCCAAATCCGCCTACTCTACACCCCACTCCTACCCGAATTCCCCGTCCTCGGAGACGATTTAGAAACCATCAGGATATTCATGACTTATGCAAGCCTAGCCCTAATAGTCGGAATTGTCTTCCTCTCCCTAGGAATATTCCAGTACCTACGCAAAAAATCTAAACACAGTCTAACCCCACCCTGAAGTAAAAACCTAGGGATTCCACTCAAAAAAATGAGAAGTGGACACCCCAGCACTACACCACCAAAAGCGGGACAGAGTGTCCTTAGAACGAGGACATAAAGGAGGAGAGGGGGAGAGGGGAAGAGGGGGAGAAGGGGAGACAGGGTGACGGGGA
>CBDVBC010000132.1:0-5334 GCA_965372125.1 Candidatus Hermodarchaeota archaeon
CCGAGACGCTGAAACAGCGTGTAGAGCTCCATTTTCAGAGGGGGGATGCCGCGGCTATGATACCGAATATACGAGAGCTGGTCGGGCGCGGTGTGATAATATCTCCCTGCAGGTATATTTCCTTCGAAGTGTTGACCCACCTCCGCTATCACCATCCGCAGCCGAGACGTAAAGGCGTCGCAGATACTTGGCTGCACATCGGGCGACTCCCGCCCTATTTTCACGAGTTCCCGGGATGTCCCTGAACCCGAAACCGATATCCCCGATGTCAAGACCTGGTCCACAACTGGGGCTCCTTTAGCCTTGAGGAGTGTCCACGCTGCCTCCCCTCCTTCGGGACCGTCAAGGAGGCGGGTGAGGACTGCGTCTACGTGGGGGTCGTCAAAGTAACGGAGTGCCCTGATGGCTGCCCGCCTAACTCCCTCTTCCTTGTGTTCAAGGACACAAAGTAAAGGAGGGATTGCGCGGGGGTCACAGGTCTTTCCCAAGGTATCTAATAGCTTGCCAGACTCGGTGGGGCGCATCGTTTTCATGCGTTCGATGAGGGAGGGAACGATATCGACATCCTCTTGTGTGTCAGGTTTCTCGTTCATACCCTCTCCTTCTCTCCCAGCCCTATAAACCTCACCAAGCCCCGCCTTCGCCACCACCAGCCTCCCATCTGCGTCCTCTGGGGCTTTGGGCTTGTCCCCCTCTCTAGTCTTTTCTCCCGCTTCTCCACCCTCACCGGGCCTTGACACGACTTCTATCCCCCTCTCCCTCCGCCTCCGCTCCACCTTCCTCACCGCCGCCTTCACCCGCGCCTCTGCGTCTGCTTTGACGTCTATCCAAGAATCCGATGTATCTCTCGCTATAGCTTCGTCAAAGGTCAGGTGCCTGACAGGAGGTTCCTCAACGTCCTCTAGCTCCTTCACCTCTGCCTTGACCTTCTCCTTTGTCTCTTCTTCTTCGCGGTCTTCTCGGAAGCTCTAGTCCAGTCATGCTTTTCCTCCCCGTTTTGGTTCGTTTATAGGTGTAGAGCGGATGCGATTTTGGACGCCCGCTGAGGAGTGTCTAACAGGTTTAGCGCCGGCGTCGCCGCAAAAGACCCAGCGCAACTGCAAGCCCTAGACCAACAGCGACCGCTTCTAGCGGGAAGCCAGGGATCCCCGGTGAGGGCGGGAAGGGTGGAATGATAACAATGCTGATGACTTCTGCCGTACTCCAGAGACCGTACTCACCATTATCATCTAGTGCCCGAACACGGAAATAGCGGGTTCCGTATTCTGTGACATTAATGCTCTGCCAAGTCCCAGTAAGAACCCAGCTACTGCTGATACGTGCAAAGTCGATGGAGCCACTCATCTGCAGCTCATAGGACACAACACCTGTATCATCGGTGCTGGTGCTCCAAGACACGTTGAATAGACCGTCCTGGTCGGGGTCAATCGGTGTGTCAAGGGCGGGTGCTGTTGGCAGAGTATTGTAGGAGAGGCTCAAGGAGGAGAGGAGCGCCATTCGGTCACCGAAGGTGCTGTCAATCTGAACACGCCACCGCAAATCATCGCCCTTTGAAGTGAAAGAATGGGGGGTTCCTGGTGTCGTGCTCTCCCAATGGCTTCCACCATCTGCTGAAAGAAACCATGTGAAGGCCGTACCGTAAGGCTGGGTTCCAGTGTAAGTGAGAGTTGTGTTACCAATGACGAAGCCAGAGGCGTCCACATCAAGGGACTGCGCAATACAGGTTGTCTCATAAAAGGTGGCGGCGCTACGGTAGAGCCGGAAGATGACCAAGGAGTCGCGGCAGGTAACATACGCGTAATCACCATGGATTTTAACACGGAGAAAATCAAGATTAACCGGTTGATATGAAGCAGCTGTGGTCATCGAGGATGGATTGGAAGCGTCAAAGAGGAACATGCCATTGTATCCGAAAGCGACAAGAATATAATTCCCAAAGATATCCACGCCTTGAGCCCACTCAGAGGAATTGGAGTCAAGCACTACTGGTGTACTCCAAGGGTCGGTGACATTGAGCAGAAGAATGCCACCTGTAACATTAGCGACAACACAGAAATCTCCTGACACAACTACATCCAGCGGAGAAGCTATGGGGAGGTTGCTAGTTAAGCGGAGGTTCGAGAGATCAGTTGCCTCATAGATGAAAAGGCCATTATTGGCACCTGACGCTACTGCGTAGACGTAACGACCCTGAACACACACAGAGGTGTAGTTGCTTCCATCGTAAACCCAGTCTAGGTCCACGTTGATATCGAAGGAGTCTGAAACATTGACTACCGCAAGACCCCCCGTCCCGTTGGCGACATAGGCTACATCGCCGTCGACGAAGAGGTCATAGGCTTCGCTGAATTCTCGGCGGGAGCGGAAAACTGGGCTAGAAAGATCCATGATGTCAACTGCCCACAGCCCTCGGCTTCCAGAGTCTGTGGAGGCATCGAGAACGTAGCAGTGGGGTCCCTCCACATCGATTGCAATGTAGTTGACGGTGCTGGAGTGCTTGTATTGGGTGATGAGGGTCGGAAGCGTGTGGTCACTGATGTCTAGGACTACAAGCCCATCGTTCCCAGCAGCAACAAAAGCGACATCGCCTTGGACATCCACATCTAAGGCGTTATAGGTGGCATAGGAACTAACTGGCTGCAAACTCGTGGTAGTGCCTACTTGGTACGTGTAGATGCCATCCTCAGTCCCAATGACGAGAACTCCATCGAAAAGGGCTACGTCATAGACATCAGAAACTGGGATATTTGTGACATCAGTGGGATTGGTAGGGTCGGAAACATCTAAGATTCGCACACCACCGCTACCATCCGCCACCAACAATGTGTATCCCTGTAGAGCTAGCTTCTGGGCATTGCCTGGTGTATCACAACTACCTAGAAGGCTGAGGCTTGCGGGGTTACTCACATCAATGATTCGAATACCGCTGGAGCCGTCGGCCACATAGGCTGTAGTTCCCTCAACGAGGACATCGGTAGCGTTCCCCGGGGTATTAAGGGTATCAAGTTCGGTGACGGAGTAGGGGTTCGAGACATTCAGAATGGCAAAGCCGTCTGTGCCATTGGCGATATAGGCAAGCTGTCCTTGCACATCGAGCCCCAGAAATGATGTCCCGTAGCCACCAACTACGCGGATATTGTTGGGATCTTCAATATCGATGATATTAAGCCCTTCGCCTGGTATACTCCCATAGATTGCCACATAAAGAAAGTACCCCTGGACTGCCAGGTCCATAACAGTTCCTGCGGAGAAAGTATTCTGGTCTGGTGGGAAGGAGATTTGATAGGGGTTACTCACGTTGTATAACCCTATCCATGCTGGGTTGCTTTTCCCAAGGTACATGATGTCTCCTGCGATCTCCGAGGTCATCAACCAGCTCGAAGTATCTCGTTCGCTCAGTTGGTTGATGTTTGTAGGATCAGAGATATTGAAGATGTGTTGAGTATCTATGGTACTTGTTCTGTTGTGGAGCACGACATAGACCTTTCGTCCCTGCACATCGAGGGAGCTCACAGGATAAGGTGTACTCCAGAAATCAAGGAAAGTGACACCGAAGCTCCTTGGGTTGCTGATTGAACCTGTTCCCCAGCCGTAAGCGCTAGTATTTCCAGAGTCTAGGTCTGTGATGGTTGTGAAATCTTCATGATAAATGGTGATACCCGGCTTGGGAATCACTCGTGTTTCAACTGGCGATGATTCAGCAAGGGAGGGTATATGAGTGAGGGCTACCAGCGGAAGCAAGGTCAGGAAAAATAGTGTGAGTAATAGTCGCGGTTTACATAGAGACACGGTTCATTCGCCATCCCGAAGAGGCATATACAGTAATTGAAGGTTTTCTACTCTAAAAGCTTACTTAATGCTGCACACCACGAATCTAACCCGAACCCCCCAAGGCTCCGCTAATTACAGGGTCAGTGTTGATGCTGGGCGTGAGAGGGATCAGAGAGGTTCCCCAGCGCTGATACAATCAGCTCAGTAAGAGCGGGGTGAATATGCATGCCCTGAGCGAGTGTCCACATGTTACCGCCGAGTGCCATTATGTCAACCACTTCCTGAATGAGGATTGGCGCATAGGGGCCGATGATGTGATATCCGAGAATCCGATAGGTTTCTTTCTCTACAATAGCCTTGGCGAAACCTTCCTCCTCCACCATGGCCTCTCCCTTTGCGACATCAGAGTACTTGGCGATACCGACAAGGATATCATGGTTACGCTCAGCCTCTACTTGGGTCATCCCCACTCCTGCAATCTGTGGATAGGAAAAGACCGCATAGGGAACAGCGTGGTATTCCATCTTGCGCTTCTCTCCTGATTGTGAGGCGTTGTGCCAGGCGATCTGCGCTTCACGGTTTGCTGTGTGTTTGAACATCTGTTTACCGATTATATCCCCCAGGGCCCAGATACCGGGCTTACTCGTTTCAAGATGTTCATTGACTACAACGAAGCCTCGTTCATCAGTCTTTACACCAGTTTTCTCTACCCGCAGGACATCCGCGTTCGACCGTCTGCCCGTGGCAACTAGCACCCGCTCGCCCTTGAACTCCTGCTCCTTACCAGTTTCCTTGTCCTTCCCCACCACTACATCTCCAGTTGAAGAATGCTTGACCTCCACGGCGCCAGTGTTGGTGTAGATTTTCATTCGTCGGGAAAGCGCTTGTTCAAGGACCTGGGAGATTTCAGGTTCCATGTTGGGCACGAGGCGTGAGCCCCGCTGCAGCATGGTCACTTCTGAACCCATGGCTGCCAGGAAGTGCCCGTACTCTGCGGCGATGTAGCCGCCACCGATGATGACAATGCTCTTGGGCAACTTCGTAATCGAGAGGAGTGTTTCATTTGTGAGATAGTTGATTTTATCCAGCCCCTTGATGGGCGGAATCGATGGACGGGCACCAGCCACTATGAATATCTTGTCGCCCCGGATTTTCTCACCCTCAACCTCCAATGTGTAATCGTCGACGAAGTGCCCCTCCGCTTCGTAGAAAGCTAGATTCTCTGCGTGCTTGAGCCCCGCCCGCATGTGTCCTAGGCTCTCATCTATTGGTTTACGCATCCGAGTCATTATAGCCTTGAAGTCGATGCTCTTGATTTCTGCCTTAATCCCTAGCTTGTGGGCTTCTTGAATCTCCACGATGCGGTCAGCCGGGTAAATCAGCATCTTCGATGGTATGCAGCCCACATTCAAGCAGGTTCCTCCCAAGGGGCCACGATCAACATAGGCGCATTTCAAGCTAGACCGATAGGCTGCATCCAGTATCATGCCGCCTGAGCCCGAACCAATCACAATAACGTCAAAGTTCTTCATATTCAAGAACTGGTCTTTTGAACGTTAAATA
>CBDVBC010000133.1:0-5323 GCA_965372125.1 Candidatus Hermodarchaeota archaeon
CTATGGCTGCGGCGATGGAGCACTTGGTAAGGGCCAAATGTACCTTGATTATAACCAGTGGTGCCACTACCCCCTTTGAGCTCCGGGCGCCAAGAGACCTCATCGCTCTCACCTTCCTCGCCAACATTCCTGAAGATGTTGCTAAACAGAGCATGTACAACAATTCAGGCGCGCTAGCAGAGATGGTTCAGCGCCGCGTTACAAGACGACAGGTAAAATGATAACGTAGGAGTAATCAAGACTGAGACCTAAACGGCGATATCTCGTGATCCGAATAATCACAGAGGACAGCCCTCCACCTGAAGAGAAGTTTCGCGAGGCAATCTGGCAACAACTTCAACAACTCTATGGCGAATTAGGTGTCAGCCGCGTTGGATTCTGGGTGATGGGCTACTACCCCGAACTACTTTACTCTATTATCCGATGTCAGCACAATCAAGTTCGAGTGTTGCGGGCAGCTTTAGCAACGATAACGAGAATTGGACGTATACCTCTTCTCCTGCAGGTGGTAGGGATAAGCGGTACAATCCGTAAAGCAAAGACATTATTACCAAAACCAGAGAACTAAAACTCACGTCATCTCTATCTACACCTTATCTGCGAGCATTCAATGACTTTCGCCCCGCCAGCTAACTTGGTAATAAATCTACTATTCTAACCTTAGACTATGCCAAAAGAGATATAGTCAATGACTGAATCTATTAATCTGGGGGCTCGGTGAAGCCCGCCGCTCCAGACTGAGCCATTGGCTATGACGACCTCGCGACGAATGGAGAGCCCTCGCTTTTTAGTTTAATATTGTTAGTCACGAATTCGAATTGTCACTTCATAGAGTTGTTCTTCTATCAATTGGTATGCTCTCATGCTATGCCGTCCATCTCGCGATACTCCATCAATAATCCACGTGCAGGGATTGTACGCCATGAATTCGAGATCATGACCTGAGGGCCGGGGAGGCGCTGGATGTGAATGAAATATAGCAACTAACTCTAAATTATTCAATGAAGCAGTAGTTAAGATGCGATATTGATGTTCGGGATCGATGGCAAATGATGAAGAAGACTGGGTAATGTTCTCCATTTCGACAACTTGGATAACAACGGCTGTAGCAGATTCCTCTCTAAATGTACCTAGCAGTAAAGCGCAACCTTCGTGAGGGTCAGCACGGCGTCGAATACCATAGAGCCTTCGCCGTTGGACCCGCGTGAGTTGGATTGTATTTATTTTATGTTCCATCGAGTGCCAAACACTTAAAAGCGTCCCACCTTTTGAGTTTTCGCATTCCCGCTAGAGCAGTAATTTACGAGGCACAAACAGCATGTCTCAAAAAACCCGTGAACGAAAGCATATGCGGCGCACGATTATAATAAGCGGCGCTGCCATCGCATTTATCGCGATAATAGCTGGACTACTAGCCTTACGGTTCGGACCCTTCGCTGGGATAGCTGACTTCCTCGGACCAGTAATAACTGGCGTGATTGGTATTACGCTTCTAACACTTCTGTTCATCGGATTGGTTCTGCTCATCGGCAACCTACGGAACTTGTATGGAGAATCAGCTGGCTGGTTTGACGTCATTATACTTTGGGTGCTAGTTGTAGTAATAGCAGCAATACTCTTCGGTGCTCCAGTAGCGCTGCTAACGGCTCTTCTATGCATTGGTTTCATATACTATCTTCATCTTGTTCAAGACTGATTTCAAATAACAAGATTTAAAACCGGCACTCCTAAACGGCACACCAGCTGGTAAGTTGAATACCCTAAAGCAAGAGGACAGCAATCCTCCTTCCCATATTAATTGGAGGAACCGTTTGTGATTGGCTCCGGTCAGAGTTATGACAGTTCTTTAACATTATTCAGCCCCGATGGACGTCTCTTCCAAGTTGAATACGCCTTAGAAGCAGTCCGGAAAGGCACTACTGTCATTGGAATAAGGTGCAAGGATGGGGTAGTACTCGCTGCAGTAATTCGCCTCGTTAAACTTCAGGAGCGAACACTAAATGGAAAACTCTTCGAGATTGATGAAGCTGTTGGTGCACTAGTTTCCGGGTTATCCGCGGATTCCCGGTACTTGATGGCTCGTGCAAGAACACTTGCTCAAATCCACCGCTTGACTTTTGGCGAATCCATACCCGTACAAACTCTAGCAAAGAAGTTCTGCGACTACATACAAACCTACACCCAGCGTGGTGGTTTACGTCCCTATGGCGTTCAAGTGTTGTTTGCAGGTGTTGACAATACACCACGGCTTTTCGTAACAGATCCTATCGGCTCCTTTTGGAGCTACAAAGCTTATGCACTAGGAATGAAAGCGGATCAGGTTATCGAGATACTTGAGCAGGAATACCGTTCAACTCTGACTGTGAAAGAAGGACTACTCCTATCGGCGAAAGCATTAACTCAGACAGCGGATTCTAAATTGACTCCTGAATGTCTAGACATCGCGAAAATTACTGAAAAACAAAGGCGCTTCACTCGTTTGGGGAGCAAAGCGGTCCAGAAACTAATGAATCAAAGTTAATATTAGGAGGATTGTTAACTGTGTCAGGCACTGGTGGTATGCGCGGTGATAAACGTATCGATCTTGGCGATGCAGTTCTCGCCAAATTGGAGGTACAAGGTAAACGGTTTGAAATAATCGTTGACCCAAAACTAGCATGGAGCTTCAAGCAAGGGGAAACCGTAGATGTGCGAGATGTGCTCCGCGGCGAAACCATTTTTAAAGATGCTCTAAGAGGTAGAAAGGCTACCAAAGAAGACCTTGAGAAAGTTTTCGACAGTACTGATGAGCTTGAGATAGCACGCCGGATCCTCGTTGACGGCTCGTTACAGCTAACCACGGAACAGCGACGGGAGTTATTTGAAAAACGTCTCCGACAAGTTATCGACATCATTACCCGGAACTGCATTAATCCAAAGACCGGGCTGCCACATCCGCCAGCGCGTATTGAGGCTGCTATGGAAGAGGCAAAAATCACTGTGGATTCTCGTCGTTCCGCTGAGGAACAGGTCAGTGATATAGTAAAGGCCCTTCAACCAGTCATCCCGATTCGAATGGAGATTCAGAGGGTTGCCATTAAAGTTCCGCCAGATTTTGCGGCCAAGTCAGTTGGAGTCGTTAAGCGATTCGGTAGGATTACAAAGGATGAATGGCAGCGGAACGGGTCGTGGATTGCGATAATTGAAGTGCCTGGCGGGCTGCGTGGTCTACTAATTGATGAGCTTAACGCGCTTACTAGGGGACGTTCTGAAATCAAGATACTGAAACAGGAAGAAAATGAATAAGGAATGAATATCTTTGACAACACTTGTTAAGCCACAGGATATTGTGGTTCCTGGACAATTACTCGCTAAGGGCGATTACCGTTGTGGTGATGGCACCTATAAGGAACAACAAGAAGTCTTCGCCTCAGTTCTGGGCGTTGCAAAAGTGAAGGGTAACCTCATCTTTGTTGTTGCACTTCAAGGACGATACAATCCTAAACCACGGGATATCGTGGTCGGTACAATTATCGAGATTACAATGAACGGGTGGTTAGTCAATATCAGTTCAGCCTATCCAGCAATGTTGACCGTCATGCATGCTCTGAGTAGACGAGATGCAACACGAGATTCTGATGACCTCCGGCGCTGGTATGATATTGGTGATACTCTGATTGCCGAGATTGTTGCAGCAGATCGAACACGGGACCCTCTATTGACTACTCGAGGCCGAGGCCTTGGTAAATGTCGTGGTGGTATGATTACCGAGATAATCCCCACGCGAGTACCTCGTCTTATTGGTCGTAAAGGTTCGATGATTAGTATGCTCAAATCAGAACTAAAGTGCGAGATTGTTGTGGGTCAAAACGGAGTCATATGGCTAAAAGGCGATTCCGATCATGTTGTTATTGCAATTGAGGCAATCCGGCAGATTGAGCGAGAGGCTCATACTAGCGGGCTCACAGATCGTGTCCGTGAAGTCATCATTATGAAGCTCTCCGATAAAAGAAGGTGAAAAGAAATGAATAAGACTGATTCGGTAGAAAAGACAAAATTATTTGATGAGAAAGGTTTACGACTAGATGGGCGACGAGTTGATGAACTCCGCCCAATGAAACTAGAAGTGGGCAGTCTAAGCCGAGCGGACGGCTCAGCATATATTGAGCATGGGAGAAACAAGATTCTAGTAGCTGTTTATGGTCCGCGTGAACTCCATCCCCGCCACCGGGCCATTGCCGATCGCGCTCTACTCCGGGTAACCTACCGCATGGGCACATTTTCTGTGGGAGAACGGAAAAGACCAGCCCCAAGTCGTCGAGAACACGAAATATCGATGGTGATACGACACTCATTAGAACCAATGCTCTTCTTGGAAATGTATCCCCGAGCTGCCATCGATGTGTTTATTCAAGTATTAGAAGCAGATGGGGGCTCACGGTGTGCAAGCACAACTGTTGCGTCCGTTGCCCTTGCCAATGCTGGAATTCCAATGCGGGGTATAGTTACAGGCGTTGCAGTAGGAAAGGCTGGAGGTCAACTTATGGTTGATTTGAGTGATATTGAAGACAAGGTCGGGGAAGCTGATGTGCCAATAGCTATGGCCTACGGGCGTGGCAAATACACGCTCCTTCAAATGGATGGAAAACTCTCAAAGGAGGAACTAGCAAAAGCGCTGGAAATGGTTGAAGGCGCGATTGAGAAAATCTATGAAAAACAGCAGCAAGCACTCCGAGAGGGTTTTCTTAAAATTCGAGAGGAGATTAGCGAGTCAGAAGAACCAGATTCTGAGATAAGTGAAGCTGACACAGAGTTACCTGGTAGCGATTAAGGGAGAATAACAACGATGAAAATTATTTCAGAAATTGAACGAGAAAGAATGAATGAACTGCTTAAGGCAGGAAAGCGGATAGACGGTCGAGGTTTTGACGACCTCCGTCCAATCAAGGTTATACCCAACATCGTTTCTAAGGCGGAGGGCTCTGCTGAAGCCTGGTTTGGCGAATCTCGCGTAATCGTGGGTATGAAAGTAAGTATTGGAAAACCATTTCCTGACACTCCCAATGAGGGTGTCATCATCACTACTGCTGAACTATCTCCTATTGGCTCACCCACCTTCGAACTGGGTCCACCTGGTGAACAGGCGATCGAGTTAGCTCGGGTAGTGGATCGGGGAATCCGCCACTCCGATTCCATTCAGCGAGCCAAACTATGCATTGCAGAGGGTAGCCATGTTTATCTTCTCTTCGTTGACATCTATATACTTGCAGACCATGGAAATCTAATTGATGTATCATCTCTTGCAGCTGTTTCAGCGTTAATGACCTCAAAACTACCTAAAGTT
>CBDVBC010000134.1:0-5311 GCA_965372125.1 Candidatus Hermodarchaeota archaeon
GTATCATTTGGACGGTGAGGGCGCCTTGGGTCTGGATTTCTGGCCCTTCTTTGAGTGAGGTGCCTTGGGGGACTGTTTTGAGGTCACGCATTAGCACGTCTCGGTGTTCTTTGTTTTCGATTTTTCCACCGTATTTCCGGGCGAGCGAGAGGTACTTCTGGCATAGGGTGCTTTCGCCAGCGAGTGCACAAGCCCTGGCTAGTGCTTCGTAGGCGTAGCCGTAATCAAAGTCACCTAGGCTATGTTTCTCGCAGATGTCTAGGTATCGCTGGGCGTGGTGTTGCGCAATGTCAGGTCGCTTCAGCACTGCATAGACCCGGGAGATCTGCCATTCGCCTCGCCCCCAATTTACTGGCTTTCCGACCTCTCCCCAGTGGTATCTGGAGGCGTGGGCAGCATGTACCATCGTATCGTTCTCCTCCTTTGTTCGGTTCTTCTTCTTCATTAGGGACCATACACGGTTGAAGAGGTCCACTGCCATCTTTTTGTGCCATTCCTGTGATGTGAATTTCTCGGTACCCGACATCAGAAAACACCTCTAAGCCCATATCTTTCAATCAAAAACCAGCTATAATCCTCTTTCGCAGCAATTATTTTCCGCTACTGGTTCGCTTCAGAAATGCTTCAGGGCTTTCTACGATTCGTAGCTTCACAGGATTGAACACAGCTTGGGCCCAAGGCTGGTCTGCGCCAGGGCTGTCACCCTCAATAATGAACTCTTTGACGAGATTACCGTAAGAAGGCTTAACCCGGTTCATCCGTTCATCAATATCTAGTATTCGAACACCACTAGCTGTGTCGGATATGATTAGAGCAATAAGGTACTCAGGGTGGTCCTTCTCGATGGAATAGACAGGCTGCACCTCAGAATGCCCTTGGAATAGCGTCAGATCTTGACCCAGCTCGATTGCGTCCATAAAAATCTGGTAGCCTAGCCTTGTATTCCCAATCTTTTGCAGCGTCACCATTACTGTGACAAACGGACCAGGACCAGAGAATTCACGATCCCCACCCTCCACAAAAGCAGGGCAGAACCGAACGGAAGGCGGAATATCAACCAAGACATCCATATACTTTGGTTTTGGGCGCGGCATGAGCAACACCAATTCAAATGACGTAGGGTACACATCTAACCAAGCATTAAAACCCTTTCTCCGAATGCAGCCTCTTTTTCTAGTGTGTTCGAGGAGGTAAGATATTAGGGTTATCCACGAATCTAAGGCTTATACCCAGGGATGGTTTCGAGATCGCTGAAGAATGGCTTTCTCGTTTCTTCGTCTTCGATTTTTCCACCTGCTTCCTTCGCGAGCTTCAGGTACTTTGCGGTCCCCTTTTCGTCACCAGCCACAGCGGCAGCACGGGCTAGCGCTTCATAGGCGTACGCTAGATCCCAGTCAGCGATGCCCTGTTCCTGACAGATGTCTAGATACCGCTGAGCGTGATAGCGGGCGGGTTCAGCACGCTGCAACACGGCATAGACGCGCGAGATTTGCCAATCCCCACGCCCCAAATTGATTGGCTTACCAGCCCCCAACACCACCCGCTGGCTCCAATGATAGCGACTGGCGTGGGCGGCACTAATCATTTGATCGTCATCTTCTTGCGTCCTCTTCTTCTTCTCGATTAGAGTCCAAGTAAAGTTGAATAGATCTACAGCCATTTTTTTATGCCATTCTTCAAGGGTTAACTTCTCATTCTCAGTCATTTTAACAGCCTCCAACTAGACTGGATTCACTGGTTCTTAATTAATCATTACTCCTTTCCTATTCTTATCCCATACTAGCGAGTATTGGAGATGCGCTCAAGATCCTGAAGTGGTTATCTCAATGAAAAAGGTGGAGGTAATTCTTGATAATTTTCTACGAATCTAAAGAAACAATCCCTCTATCTGTTTTCAACTCAATCACATGAACAGAGCAACTAATACACATATCAAAACAGCGAATAGCGACTTCTAACGAATTCAGTGCCTTGAGGCAGTGTGGTCGAGGTTTGAGGAGTTCAGGGAGCAGTTCTTGTGCTTTGGCTTGGACGTGTTTTTCGATGGTGCGGACGTTTTGAGCGGTGGCTACTAGTATGTTAACCTTGGTGATTATGCCGTCGTCGTTCGTTGTATAGTGGTGGTAAAGGGTACCCCTAGGGGCTTCGACGACACCGACGCCGTCTCCTGCGCGGGGTTCGACAGGGATGCGGTGGTTGTCTTCTTGGAGGGTCGTGTCTTCTAGGAGTGGGGTGGCTAGTTCAAGGCAGCTGACGAGTTCGGTGGCGCGGGCGAGGTGGTAGGCCATGGGGTCGTGGATTGGTCGTTCGCCGAAGAGTTCGAAGAGCTGTTCTGCGTAGCCCTGGGCTTGGGGTGTTGGCATCTTGTCTGCTACGTTGAGGCGGGCTAGGGGTCCAACGCGGTAGTTTCCTTGCTCCGGTCCGAGGTCTTTGATATAGGGGTACTTGACGGTGCAGTAGGGCATGGCGGCTTCCGCGATGTGGTCGAGGTAATCCTTTGGCTTGAAGTCGTAGAGTTTGGTGCCGTCTGGTTTAATGAATCGAAGGTCTCCATCGTAGAGGTCATGGACTCCCTTCTGGTGGAGTCCGAGGAAGTGGGTGGGCTCACGGGAGTAGTAGCCGATACGGAATAGCTCCTTGTCCTTGGCTAGTTTGAAGTAGAGGTCGGTGATGGCTTGGGCTGTGGCCATGGCTTTGGGCGCTTCCTTGGCGAGGGCGGTTGCGTCTTCTTCTCTGAGGGGTGCTGCCATTCCGCCAGGGACAGCGGTGCAGGGGTGGATCATTCGTCCGCCTATTGCCTTGATGATCTTTTGTCCGAACATGCGGAGCTCGATTCCAAGCTTAACAAGTTTGGGCTCTTTCTGAGCTACGGCGATGACGTTGGGCTGTTCGGGAGAGAGAAAGTCAGGTAGAGCGAGGTAGACGAGGTGAAGAGTATGGCTGTGGATGTACTCGCCTAGGTTTTCGAGATACCGAAGTTTTACGCCCTGTTTGGTCGGCGTTACGCCCCAGGCTGCGTCTACGGCTTTCACTGATGCAAGGTGGTGGGCAACTGAGCATATGCCGCAGATGCGCTCAGAAAGCTGGGGGGCTTCCTCAGCGGGGACCCCTTCCATGAATTTCTCGAAGAGTCTTGGTGGCTCTATAACCTGGAAGTTGCACTTCTGTAGCTTGCCGCCGGACACATCTAGGCTAATCTTTGCGTGTCCCTCTAGGCGGGTTACGGGTTCGAACTCGATACGTCTAGTGTCGGTCATTTCTTTTTCACCCTTTTTCGGAGCTTGTCTAGTTCAGATGAAGCGTAAGTGTAACGGGCGAAGGTGCTAGCGATGCGAGGTAACTTGAATTCTGCCAGTTCCTTCTCCTCCAATGCAGCTAGGGCGTCTAACATAGCGACGCCTTGATCCCAGACGGTTTCTGCAGGTCCTCGGCAGCCGGTGCAGGGCATTCCTCGGGTCGGGCACTCTGCTGTGCAGCCAGCACGGGTGGCAGGTCCCATGCAGATAAATCCCTGGGAGAGGAGGCATTTGTTTGGCTCGGGAATTTCGTGGATGCGGCGTAGTTGCGTGGGTGCAGCGGTGAGGCGTTCTAGAGGGCACTCATCGCATACACTCTTAGTGGATAGGGTGGGAGTCTCTCCTGCGAGGAGCGCGGTGAGGACTTTTGCGATTTCGTCTGGTGAGGGAGGGCATCCAGGTATTACAAAGTCGACTTTTACAACGTCACTGAGCCGCAGGTTTTCAGATAGGATTTTGGGTACGTGCTCGGAGGGAACCTGCCTTTGTTCTCCCATCGAACGAGTTTCGTGGTAAACGTATTTGATGCCTGCTTGGCTGTCAAAGATGTTGGCTAACCCGTTGACGCCGCCAAAGGCGGAGCAGGAACCTAGGGCGATGAGGAACTTGGCTTGGCGACGCATCTCCTTAGCCATCTCTTGGTCATGGTCTGTGCGGATACTACCCTCGACGAGGGCGACATCGATGTTATCGGGAATCGGGTTCTTGGCGTCTACTATTGGGTAGGAGTAGACGAGTTCGACGCCCTTGAGGAGATCCAGTAATGCGACGCCTGTGTCGAGGACGGCGATATGACAGCCGCTGCATCCGGCCATACCCATTGTAGCTAATCGTACGGTCATCGTTATTTACCTCCCTGTCGGAGCGGGTTCGGTCCGAGTTCCTTGATTCTATCGTAGAAACCTTTGGCGGTTTCTACCCACTTCTTAGCCATCCCCGCGCTCATCAACTGGAACTCTAGGCGTCCACCCAACCCAATCGTCTCCAGCTCCTTCTGTAGTTTAATCATCCGCTTCTCGGCGTGGAGGTTCCCAGTGACAAAGTGGCACTGCTCTTTCAGACAACCAGTTACCATGACTCCGTCTGCCCCATTCTCAAGGGCGTGAAGAACGTGGAGTGGGTCTACTCGACCAGAGCAGGGCACTCGGATGATTTCGACATTGATTGGATAGGGCATCTTGCTGGACCCGGCGAGATCCGCTGCTCCATAGGAGCAGTAGTGACAGCAGAAGCTGACAATCCGAATTCCAGACTTGGCGGTAGCACTTGCTGCCTTTGCTTTTGGCTTTGCTCTGCGTTTTCGCTTTGGCGTGGAGGAGGCTTTACTTGGGCTCATTTCTCGGGCACCTCAACGTTTGCTAGCATACCCCTTATTTGGGCGAGGAGTATATGCTCTTGGTATATGCTGTTTCTGTTAAGGAGAGCTTGGTTAGTTTTGTTTTTTTTGAGTACTGCTTATACCAATAGCTGTCAGTGTGTTAGCAGAAATAGAGTATCATTGATAGCGGATTCACGAGTTGGAGATAGTATATGTGGTTTAAGTCTCTGCTTGTTAAAGAATTACAGAAGATATGATAATGACTCATAGTGGTGTGAGCTAGTGTTTAAGGTTCTGAAGCCTTTGAAGCAATGGGAAGATGTAGTCGAAGATTTGGCAACGGATTCAGGGGTGGTTGAAGCCCTTCTTGCGAAATGGGGTAAAAGGGCGTGGTATGAACTGGAAAATAGCTTGGCTCGACATCATTACTTGCAGGAACGTGACACCTTTGATAAGAGCTACGATCATGCCGTTTGGGCCCTAATTTTAATATGGGCTCTTGAGCAGGGCCAACTTGCTGAGGTGTCACTAGCGGAGCTGGAACGAGCTACAGGCATTCAAGATGCTACAATCCACAACTGGCTCAACGGGCATCGACAACCACGTCTTCTTAGAAGCATTACTATGCACGAGGCGGCGCGACAAAAATGGGAGGCACAACACGAATCTGACATCTGTTTGCGTCTTGATCCCTCCC
>CBDVBC010000135.1:0-5281 GCA_965372125.1 Candidatus Hermodarchaeota archaeon
AATCTACATTTTCTCATTGATTAATACTGAAGGAGGCAGATTAATGCTTGAAAAATTAATTGCTCGATACAAGCAATTTAGATCCCGGGATTCTTGGTTACACTTACGTCAAGTGGCCTATAAGCAGCTCAAGGAGATGTTGTTCAAATCTCAAGAGGTAATCAAGCGGGTTTCATTGGAGGATTTTAGACATCACTATTTTCTTTTCTGTGAAATCGTAGACTATCGGGGGAAATCCCGGCTTGGTATCCAAGATTTAGTCAGGTATCTCTCAGGATTGTCGGTGGAAACACTTCAGAGTCAACTGGCAACGGGCAAGATGAAGGTCGTCGGGAATGCTTCATGGACTGTGCTCCATATGGGGTTTCGGAAACAGTATTGGCAACGGACGCAAGAGGCGATAACCTACTTGTTGTTTGGTGATGATGGAACTCCTGTGGCAGCTCTTGAGACAAATGAGGTGTATAACCGGCTACGCAGTGTCCTCGAAGGGCGACATTCCATTAAGGGGTTTGGAAGAGCCAAGGTCACGCCACTCCTCCTGATTTGTGATACCAAAGATCGTTTTAGTGTCTGGAATAGGGTCTCTGATGAATCCCTTGCCCGATTTGGGCTGATACCAAGGGGGGATCAGACCCAGAGAAGTAGTGTAAAACGCTACCAGAGAGTAAACGAGGCAATCACTCAACTGAAAACTCTTTACGGTTTCAAGCACATGTCGGACGTAGACCTTTTCCTCTGGTTCGTACGGGAGCAGAGTGAGACACCAAAACCACAGAAGCGGACAAGGTCTAGGCGAAAGCCTGACTCACCGCTAAGTATCAGGGAAGAAGGGATCACTCAACAAGAACTGATTGCATTCCGAGAGGAGCGGTTGCGAAAAGTGCTTGAGCGTTACGAACTACTATCACTAAAACGCTTGGCAGAGCTATTACGCTTCCCTGATGCAAAGACCCTTGAAGAATGGATTTTAAGGCTTCCCAGAGGTTTACCCCTTCGGATTCGTGGAGATGAGGTAGTAATTCGGTCAAATGCTACACAAGCTGAAATCGACCAACTCATCAAATCAATCATCAATGCAGAAGAATTACCTGAAAACCAACGAAACAAGGAATGCGACCTGTATTAGCCTGTAAGAATCGCCATCTCTAGATTCTTAATAGGGTGGCCAGCTCAGTTCTAGTTTTTACCTGCCTTTCCACGCCGACCCTCTAGTGACCTATCCATCTCCTCCAGGTCCCGGATATCCTCCTTCTGTTCCTGCACACCATACACTACTCATGGATTAGGCTTCAACACCCTTAGTCTAGCTTTGTTCGCTATACCTCGGTTGCATTCACACCAGTTAGTCTTGCTTGCCTTCGCCCTTTCCTTCAACGTCCTCAATCTTCTTGATGAGGGCGTCGATCTCATCTCTGCTGCGAGACCGGTCGATACGAACGATGTCCCTGTCGACGCGGAGGGGGAATTCAGGAGGGAGACTGAGAAGCCATTGCTGCAGATCTGACACCCTTCGGAATTCCAGCACCTTGGCTAGATCCTTCAGTGAAATTGAATCATAGCGTGCCAAGACTTGTTCGAGGAGCTGGCGCCGCCGCAGAGCTTCCTCAGCCCTCACCGGTGTGCGAGCATCTAGTGGTGTTGGCTCGTCTATCTTTGGTTCCGTGGGGTACTTGGGCTCGCGGGATCGACGCCTCAACAACATAATGATGGCGATAATAATGATGGCAATGACTAACGCCAAGAGGAGGATTATTTCGATGGGAGTTCCAAAGAAGGTGCCCGGTGTTGTTGTAGTAGTAGTTGTCGTGGTTGAGAGTTGTACGGTGAGGGTGAATTCACCCGATAACACATCGCCCAGCGTGTTGTTAACGGAAACATTTAGTCCATATAATCCCACCGCAAGTATCGGAACGCTGGTGATGATTCCGTTTCCGTCGATGGCAAAGTTGGTGGTGTCGTTAAGCCACCAGGTGTCCAGCCCTGAGGGATCTGTAGCGTTCAGATCATAAGCGAAATAGGAACCATCAAACATGGCTTGGTTGGTGGGTGCCTCTACCCAGGTCGGTGAGATATCGGAGGGTATCCGCAACAACATCACTTCGTCGGCTCCGCCATAGCTCCTTGATTCGCCGGCTATGAGGTAGCCTCCAGCAGACACCTCAATAATGCGGTTACCCTCGTCCATGGCTCCTCCACCGTAGGTTCGACTCCATAGAGGAGTTCCAGAAGAATCCACTCGGGTCAAGAATAGGTCGTAGCCTGTTGGGCTCAGTTGGGTGGCGGCGACACCGGAGGCTGCGAAGCTCCCATCACTAACCTCAATTAAATAGCGCAGATAATCGTTATAGGCGTCTCCCCAGGTCAGGTTCCAGAGATGGTTACCACTCGAATCTGTTCGCAACAACCAGGCATCCGCATACCCTGCTGAAAAGCTGTATGTATCCGCGGCAATGGCGAAGCCACCACCGGTACACTCTATAACTCGATTACCACGATCATCATCACCTCCTCCAAAGGTCTCGTCCCACTGATGATTGCCACTGCTGTCGGTGCGAATGAGCCACACATCATAGCCTCCGGCTCCATAGCTTTGAGTCCAGCCCGTTATTGCATATCCTCCGCTGCCACATTCGACTAAACCATATCCATAGTCAACAGCACCTCCTCCAAATGTCTGGTTCCAGAGGTGATTACCATCTATATCGGTGTGTATCAACCAGACATCCTCATTCCCTGCACCATAGCTTGAGGTGCGGCCGATGAAGGTAAAGCCACCCCCAGAACACTCTACTATTTCTTCGGCTCGCTCCGTGTTGCCACCACCAAAGGTCTTATTCCAGAGGTGGCTACCTGAGGAATCGGTGCGAATCATCCAGATGTCTCTTCCTCCAGCGCCAAAGCTTTCAGTCCACCCGATAATGATGAATCCTCCGGTTGAGCATTCTTTAACATCGACACCCGTATCGTCTGAGGCACCACCAAAACTCTTATTCCACAGGAGGTTACCACTCGAGTCGGTGCGAACTAGGTACGTATCCCTCCCACCTGCGCCATAGCTTCTGGTGCTCCCGACGACAACGAATCCCCCAGTACTCACTTCTACGACTGAGAAGCTTCTATCATCCAGGGTTCCACCATAGGTTTCCAGCCAAAGCGGGTCATGAACTGCTGGAGGTGGAAGTGCTGACTGACCTACTTCTAGTTCATTTACCATTATGTCATCTAATTCTAAGGGTGATGTCTTGTCAATTGGGGAAGTATTCGTTGTAGGCGACAGCCTGACTGGAAAGCCTATAAAGAATAGGAGGCAAATCACTGTGAATAAAGCCACTCCCTTGCTTTTAGACATACAATCCCTTCTAGGAAATATTGTGGGAAGTATTGTTGTTTTCGTATAAATAGTTGAGGATTGTCAGCCCAGATAGACACAGTTCAGGGTTAATCCTAGGTTTTGTCTGTCCTACCTCAACTCTTCTCAGGCAAGAGCTTCTCCATCTCTTATTTTCGTTTGCCAGCCAATCTCCGTTTGGGTGTTTGCTTGTATAATCATGTCCCGCTAATACATGGACTACTCTGTATCTATCCCATCACGATAACTGTGCCGTGGCTTCATTCTTCAGCCCTTAGCTTTGCCCCGTTTTCCAAGTGGTTTGCCCTCTTCTTCTGTTATCCAATCCACTAGAGTGTCGATATCCTTCCTCTTCCTTCTCCCTCTAAGATACAGGAATAGGACTAGAAGGACTATCGCTAGGGCGATGCCTGCGCCCAGCCCAATGAGGAGTAATGGGTCCACGGGAAATGCTTGTGTGGTATCAGCTTGGACGGTGACGCTGAAGAGGGCGGAGAGCTGGTTATCGTATGGGTCATAAACTGTGACGGTGAGAGAGTATACTCCAGGGATAAGTGATGTCGGGTTGGAGAGGAACCCGTTACTGGTGATGGCAAAATGAATGGTGTCATCAATTTCCCAGCGGTCGATGCCGGAGAGGTCGTATGCCGACAGCTGCATGGTAAAAAGCTCACCCTCCGGTAGCAACTGGTCAGAGGGTGCATTGACCCACACTGGTGGAGTAGTGTCTTGCAGTCTGACCCTGAAAGAAGCTGAACAATAGTTTCCAGTAGAGTCGATAGCCCTGACCTCTAGCCAGTAGTCGCCCACCGCCAAGTCTGTCACATTGGTAATGACGCCGGCCATATCAATTGAGAAGCGGGAGGTGTCGTTAATCCAGTAGGAACTGACACCCGAGAGGTCTAAGGCATCAACGTCGTAATTGATGGCCTGCCCAAACTCCACCACACGCAAACCACCAGCGTAGTCGGCGACATACGCGTAATCGCCCGACACAAACACGCCAATAGCATCGCCGGGGGTGTCATAGACACCCGCACTGGTGGGACTGGTGGGATCCGTGATGTTCACCACCCGCAAACCCTCATCCCAGTCGGCGACGTAGCAGTAATCGCCCGAAACAAACACGCCCAGAGCCAAGCCGGGTGTGTCATAGACACCCGCACTGGTGGGGTCGGTGATGTTGACCACCCTCAAACCATTATCGCGGTCGGCGACGTAGCAGTAATCACCAGACACAAACACGCCCCGAGCATCGCCGGGGGTGTCATAGAAGCCTGCGCTGGTGGGGTTGGTGGGGTCGGTGATGTTCACTACCCGCAACCCCTGATCGTGGTCGGCGACATACGCGTAATCACCCGACACAAACACGCCCCGAGCAGAGCCGGGTGTGTCGTAGACGCCTGCGCTGGTGGGGTTGGTGGGGTCAGTAATGTTCACAACACGCAAACCCGATAAGTAGTCGGCGACATACGCGTAATCGCCCGACACAAACACGCCATACGCTTGGCCGGGTGTGTCATAGACGCCTGCGCTGGTGGGACTGGTGGGGTCCGAAATATCCACCACCCGCAAACCCTGCAAGTTGTCGGCGATGTAGGCATAATCACCAGACACAAACACGCCCCGAGCAGTGCCGGGTGTGTCGTAGACGCCTGCGCTGGTGGGACTGGTGGGGTCCGAAATATCCACCACCCGCAAACCCTGCAAGTTGTCGGCGACGTAAGCATAATCGCCCGACACAAACACGCCAATAGCATCGCCGGGGGTGTAGTAGACCCCTGCGGAGCTAGGGCTGACCTGGTCAGCTATTTTGAAGACCTGCAACCCGGTGTCATCGGCGACGTAGGCGTAATCACCCGAAACAAACACATCCCAAGCCTGATCAAGGCTATCATAGACCTCCGCCGATGTGGGGTTGGGGGGGTC
>CBDVBC010000136.1:0-5255 GCA_965372125.1 Candidatus Hermodarchaeota archaeon
TATGGGGTTGAACTTTGGTTGCGCGAGTCGGTCATGTGTTTGATGCGTCCGGAATGCTCATGCTTCGCTGGATCCGGTCTTCGGTCGGTTGAACCTAGGTTTGTGACGACTTGCGCTGTCTAGGTTGTGTCTTGAGTAGCTTTGAGGGTAGGTAGGAGAGCGTCAGTCCACTCATTCGGTATGTTCGTACCTCACAGACCTCTTTCGTTCTGTTGAAGCAGGGCAACGCGCAGGGACGTCATATACTCAGATGGGTGTCTGTGTCAATCAATTCGTTTTAGGTGGGGCGTCTGACAGTCTGACAGGGTAAGGAGTTGGGAACTATTCCCCAATTGGCTTACTACCTAGATTAGGTAGTTGGCGTTTCCCTTATCCAAATCTCTACTTGCTTGGCCTGACTAATGCCCTTGGCCCTACAATCGGCGTTGAAGAATTTCCTTAGTAGCGGGTCTATCTTGACTGTAATTCCCACCTTGGGCTCTTGGAGCGGCTTTCTGCCTGCTCCTGGTCTCTTGCCGCCGTTGCTCATCATGTTCTAGTTCGGGACATCTCATTTCGTTCTTTATCGGTTGCCTCTTTACCCTTCCATAGAGTAGCAGCAACTTTAGGTATTCTCGTGTAGACCTTGGATTGTTCAAATGCCTCCTCAAACGCTTCTATCAATCCGCATACGATGCCGATAAACGGGACTCCTATAATCCAGCAAAACGGATACCAAAAGAGGAAGTCGAAGGCCAAGGCTAAAGGCGTCATTACATGCCTAACTCTATCGCTCTTGATTTTATAGACTGGTTTTATCATCCCTAGACTCATCCCTCAATCATATGCCTTGGTTGATTAACTGCAAGCGCTTAATCAGATTGCGGTAAAGTTGGGAACTATTCCCCAATGTCACCTTTTAGAGACTTTGTGCTTGTCTTGTTATCTGCAAGTGGTAGGTTGTGTCTGTTGGTCCGGTTGGGCTTTCCGAGTCAGGTCGATCCCTGGATGTTCTCAATCTTATTGGTTATGGTTTATTCCCGTATTTCCTATTGCTACCCTTCAAGCGACTTGGCTAGTCAATTCAATCTTCCTGATGGTGGCTACATTCTAGATGAAACTGAAGACTCTGGAATGTTCGCTCCTTTGGTTTATCCTGTCACTGGAGCGTTTACCGATATTGGCGAGTTGTTGTCCTTCTTTCAAGGCAATGACGATTCCAGCATCCACCCTGCTTGCATGTCGCGCCGTTGGTTCGAGAATGGAATGGAGAAAGAAGACTGTCCGCCGGAGGTAGTGAAATGGGCAAATTGGTTTGAGTTAGTTAAACCCTTTTAACCTGCATCCACCCCATTCTCCGCCCTTCACGTAAGCAGTGAGGGGTTTCGGGGTGTTATGAATCGCGACGGAGAAAGCCCGTCCTTGGCCCTTTGCTACTCTTCGGAGGCAAGGGGCTTCGGGGCGCCCAATTCCGGGCTAAACGATAGATATTATGGGAACAGAACAAAAAGAAGGATACATGGCCAATAAACCGGCTATTGAAGCAGCGAAACACACTCCTACCTACGAGGTAGATGAACACGATGACGGATCTTATACGGTCACGATGGACGATGATTCCGCCCGTTTGCTCGATGCCGCTCCGGACCTGCTTGCGGCTTGCAAGGAGCTTATCGATGCAGACGATAGTTTTGCAGCTGCTCATGGCGGTCACTTGGATCTTTGCCGACTCAGGCAAGCCAAGGATGCCATTAGAGCCGCGATAGCCAAAGCGAAAGGGGGCGAGGGATTATGAGCGAACTGAAAAATCTATCACTTTTAATCCTCGGCTTTCTTCTAATAGCTTCCCTTTTGTTTGCTCTCAGGGTGAACCAGGCGGGTAAGCAGCTTGATCGCATTGAGGCTAAGTTAGAATGTCTATCCGAATGAATCTTAATACTAGCCAAATCCGCGAGATGATGAAGACGCGGCCCGGAGTGATCGGGTTAAAGCCCCTTTGCGAATCTGCGGGTGTTAATTACAAGAACCTTTACAAGCGTATGGAGCGCGGCGGCGGCGTTCGGGCTGATGAAGGCCGAGCTCTGGGCCGGGCGTTAGTCTGCTCGATGCCTGACGGGTTTATCTCGATCTGTATTAGTCAGGAGGATGCTGATGAAGTTTAAACTCCTGCACAGTCTGTCGCTGTCGCTGTTCTACGTCTCGAAGTGGTCTAGGGCATGGCGGCTGCGTATTAGCGTCGCTGAGGCTCTCTCGCTGCGTGGTGAGGCTATTACCTTGAACCGTTTGACGAAGGAGGTGTGGAGATGAGCGAAAGGAAATGCCCTAGATGCGGATCTGATACCTACACCTACAAAGATACTCCTTGCGGTGATCATCCGGAGCTTAAGCAAGAGTACGAGGAGTGTCACAACACGGATTGCGACTACAACGAGCCGTTGTATGAAATCAACTTCAATACGATTGAGATCCTACCTCCCAGGTACGAGAGGCGAGGAGATGCCCGAGTAAGTTTCGCAAGGACTATTGAACGCGATCAGTTTGGAAATACAGTAGCAGAGCACGAGTTCGAGTGCTCAACTCTCCTCAATTACTACTTCGAGCCCAAGCCAACCTTAATGGATCGCTTCTGGTCCCTATTTTAACCCGAACCCGAGATAGAATGAATGCAGACCTGAAAACGCATGACATTAAAACGATCGTCTCGGATAACGATGAAGAGGTATGGCTCGAAGTCATCGAATTGGAGCGCGACGGCTGGAAATGCATCGGCGAAACTCGAAGCAATATCCTTGGCCGTGGCCTTACGGTCGATCTCAGTCGCCTCAAGGATTACGAATTGATCAAGATGTCTGAGCAACGGAAGCATTTCGTGATGAACAAACCTAAAATATCCAGCCCTAGATAGAATGAAACTAATAAAAAGAATACTACTACTCCCTATTGCGATAATGATCGCTATGATTAGCGGGGTATTTCACGCGCTGATTTGGTGCTTTGACGATACCTATAACCATGAGGCGGCGAAACATGCAACCTGCTTGTGGGCCGAGGATCTACTTCATTGACCCATGCCTAATCTTCCTCTTCTCCTTGTCAATCTGCCGATAATTAGCTTACCCTGTCCAATATGGAACGATTGATAATAATAGGCGGATTCGCTCTTTACTGCCTAGTTTTGGCGATGTACGGTAATCCAAAAGAGAAACCGGCTTGGCTCGTGCTAGCCGTGTTTGCTCTTATCGATATGCCGATTGAACTCATGTTTCCGGATGGGTTCGGTTCCTTCTGGGGCCCTATCTCGTTCGGTGTTAGAGAGCTGATAGTTATTAATGCGCTGTTTCTTTTCGCGTGGAACCGGTTCGGCCAAATCATCGCCGGCGTGGTGGGGTTGTTTTGGGTTGCTCATCTGTGCTTGTATTTAGATCTCAACGAGGGTAGTAAGCTGATCTACGACCACTACGAATGGGTCATTAAAACATTGATAGCAGTAATAATCACCCTCGGCCTACATGGAGTTATCGGAATTTGCAAAAAGTGTGTACACAGATTACATCGGCTATGTGATCTGGGTGGTAGGAGGCTTAAACCTAGTCGGGCTAGCGGTCGCTGTCAGATTGAATTGGAAAAAGATAAAAGATCATGACGACGATGGTTCAGGCGTACACTAACACGAGCGGCGCCCTTTCGGGAGGGTTCGGAATAATAACCACAGGGGCTGCGGTCGGGAAAAAAGCTGGGTTCTTGGATTGGGTAGATGAGAACTCGATTAGGATAGGTTTGGTTTGCACTATCCTCACCGCCGTTGTCTACATCACTTCGAAGATCCTTGAGATGATTCTGAGAGTTCTGGAGCATCGATCGAAGATCAAGAAAGGTTAAGCCTTCTTTGACTTGGATCTCTTGGTCGCTTTCTTTGCGACCTTCCTGGCTGGCTTCTTCACCGATGGCCTCTTAGCAACCTTTACGGCTACTTTCCGAGCAACCTTTTTAGGCGCAGTTCTCTTGGCTTGTTTTTTGCCTGCTGGATGCTCCGGCTTCTTTCCTACTACTGGCATAATCTATTTCTCTCCTGGTCCGAGTATCGGGCGAGCATACGGTTTCAGGTGAATATCTACCTTGGATCCCGTTATTTTCCCTCGGTGAACTAAATCGAGCTGGTCGGCTTTGAACATGCCTTCCTCTTGGCGAGCGTTGTCTACTACGACAGTTGTAAGCTGTGCGTGAGTCTCTATGGTGACGCTTCCCGAGCCTTCTATCTCCTGAGTTATCCTTAGCGCCTTATGGACGCCCTGGCATCCTGATAGTAGGGCTGCGGTTGCGAGTAGTGCGATTGCTGTTAGTATCTTTTTCATGGCTTTCATAATCTCGCCGTTGATCCCAATCCAGTCAAGGTGCTTGGCGATCCTTTGCCTGTTAAGGTTCGGCTTCCTAGGTATGGAGTTGAGGACACTGATGATCTCAACGGGTGAGGATACGCCACTGGAGTGTAGACGTATTCGGTTCCATTGAAGTAGTCCCGGTTTTCGGTGATTATGTCGTCATTGCTATTAACTACGGCAATATCCAGTGCCGTTTCTCCACCTCCGTTATCGTAGGTGTTGCCCCATGCGTAATTGGCGTCGTCTAGTCCGAATGACTGGACAGGCCAAGCGCCTCCAACATACTCGAAAGCGTCTGTTCCTGTTCCTATTTGGTCGCGCCAGGGATACCCGTTGGTAATCTTGTAGGCGTCTCCGACATCCCAATCGGCCGAACCCGAAAGAACGCCCGTTACGGTCGTGCCGTTATTGTCTGTGATTTCCGCCTTCTCACCTTTGGTGATGTTGTAAACCCACATCCCAATGTAAACGTCGTCGGTCCAGCTCTGTCCACTGTCGGTCAAGACGGAAGCGTTTTCCGATCCGTCATGCACTCCCGTAACTTGCGAAACGTAGAACTGATCGCCAATATCCCAGTCAGCCGAACCCGATAGAGTACCAGTGATAGTATTGGCCGTATTGCCCGTGATCGTCGCGCTCTCGCCTTTGGTGCGGTTGAACACAACCATGCCAACAAAGTCATCTGTACCCCACTCTGGCGAACCTCCTGCGGTCAATACCGATGCGTTGTCTGCTCCCGTGTGATAAAAGAAAGTAGTATCTTCCCAAAGCGGAAGGTTTCCGTCAACAACTACGCCGCCACCGCCCGATCCCGAACCCCTAGCAACCGTGTTTGCGTCCGTGTCTATCGTGGTTGGGTTTATCGTAGCTCCGCCAGTGACCGTAACCGCATTGTTG
>CBDVBC010000137.1:0-5227 GCA_965372125.1 Candidatus Hermodarchaeota archaeon
AAAAGTACTGTCCAGGAAAATTTGCCCACGCCAGTCTTGCTGATTATCTAGCCTGCTGGCGCCACGCCGTTGAACTCTTTGGCCCCGGACAGGTAAGTACACTCATTCTGCTGGGCTTTGGCGAGGACCAGGAGCGGCTTCGCAAGGAAATGAAGCGCTGCATAGACATCGGTGTAATTCCTGTCCTAGTGCCCTTCCGCCCCAATCCCGGTTCCCTCCTCGAAGGCTACACGCCTAGCTATATAGGTAGGGATGACCAGCTTGTTGACTTGTATCTTGAATGTGCTCGTCTCCTCCACCAGCGGGGACTGAATCCCTTCACACATCACGCCGGTTGTGTTCGCTGTGGTGGCTGCACCGCCTTAAGGGAAGCCTATCGCGTCGTAGTTGACGCTGAGAACCCTTCTGGAAATCCTTCTATCTCGTCGGCTGGCGAGGAGCCTCGCATCATCGAGTTCACAGAAGCTGATGCCCCCGAGCTTGCTGAACTAATACGCCTAGTCTGGTCTCAAGCTGATGAGTACCCTCCTGAATGGAGGCGAAGACGTTGCCTCAACCCCGACCAGATCATAGAAGAGATGCGCAGTGGCTTCCACTACTTTGGTGCACGTCATGAGGGACGTATAACAGGGTTCTACAAGGCACGCTTGTCACCGGAGGGCCTTCTCGGTGCGCATCAGACGGTTCACCCTGACTCTCGCCACCGCGGACTGGTCCACGCAATGTATCGCCAGTTCCTAATCTATGCCAGGCTGCACAAAACATCCTCTAACTATTGCAACATCCTTGTGAGCCAGAAACGGATGTGCCAACTCGTTGAAAGCCTAGGATTCAAACCAGAGGGTCCACCCTACGAACAGGCACCTGGCATGCTGGTACAGCTCTACCGCCGGCCCACAACACAGGACCTCCCCGAGCTCCTAGGTAATTAGCTACTCGATTCATAGTGAAGATGGGCTAAGAAGTCCCTGAAGAACCTCGCCTAGGAATTTTGAGATAATTACGGTGAATGCCAGAATGAAAAAGGTACCCTGAAGTATCGGATAATTTTGCCGCATGACTGACTCGAAAAAGAGGCGTCCTATTCCGGATCTGTTGAAAACAGTCTCTGTAACAATCAAGCCGCCTATTAGACCCCCAAACATGTAGGCAACTATTGTGGTTGGAGAAAAGGATTCGTTACGCATCGCGTATCTTGAGAGGAGGGCTCGCTCGTCCACACCCTTCACAAAGGCGATCTCAATATGTTCTCCTGCAAACCTGTCGTCTAGTGTATATCGTATCATCAGCGTGTAACTACCATAAATGATTAACGCGAGGGTGATAACGGGGAGAATCAGGTGGTGGCAAATATCAAAGGCGTGCATAAGGGGATCTCTCTATGGATTAAAACCTGGATCGCTGACCAGGCCACCAAGGGGGAGGATTGGGAAGTAGAAGGCAAAGAAGAGCAGTAGTATCAGACCCACCCAGGGACCGGGTAGCAAATCTAAGCCAAGAGCACTGGCGCCCAGACCCTTATTGAATTTACCTCTACTTCTAGTAGCTGCAATAGCGCCCGTCGCAACGCCAAAAACTATGGTTAGGAGGGCAGCGGAGCCCATGAGAATAAGGGAATGGGGTAAACGAAGAATAATGACCTCAATGACTAGGCGGAATCCTTCAGTGAAAGAGTTTCCGAAGGTGAATGTGAGCATGTTCCGTAAATATATCAAATACTGGACTGGTAAAGGCTGATTCAGCCCCCAAAGCAGAATTATAGAAGAAGACGGTGAAACGTCCCCTGTCGTAATTAATGGTATGATGAGGGAGGCTGTCGGATTCCCTGGTAGTATACGGAAAATCAGGAAGTTAAGCGTAGCAACCCCTAGAATAGAGATAATAGCAGTTACACAACTTCGTAGGAGGAACTTCCATCCTCCCATCTATTTCATCTCCTTAACGGAGCGGATTCGTGGATCGAGGAAGTGAAAGATAATATTGGCGAAGAAGCCGGCGGCTATTGTAGCCAAGGCTAGGAGGAAAAAGACAGCGTTTGTAACTGGATAATTCTGGCTGAGAACTGAACCCACGAGAAGATTACCCAGTCCAGGTAAGTTGAAGACGGTCTCTGTAAGTATGGCACCTCCAATTAACATCCCGAAGAAAGTGATAATCACAGATTTCATGGGGAGAACAGCGTCTCTGGCAGCATGTTTAGAGAGAATGTCGAGTTCATCCACACCCTTTACATGGGCAGTAACAATATGTTCCTCTGCTGACACTTCGTCCATCCTATCCCATTTGACTAACATGTAGCTGCCATACAAGAATAGGGCAAGAATTACTGAAGGGGGAAACAAGTAACCGCCGATAAGGAGGGCAATCATAAGGGGATCTCTAGGGAGAGCAGTAATGAATGTTTCATAGCTGGGAGTGATGTTAAGGAAGTACAAGAAAACTAAGAGGAGAATGATGCCAAGCAAGAAAACAGGTAGTGACCTGAAAACATGGGCACTAGTTGACACCCCTCTTTCCAGCTTACTTCCCTTCTTGGTAATCCCTCTGAATGCCCTCGTGATGCAATCTAGAATAAGCGTAATGAAAACGGTGAACACCATGAGCAGGAGAGTAACGGGCAGTCGAGCGGCTATATGGTCTGTGACTGGGCTTCCATCGGAGAAGGATATTCCAAACTGAAAGGTAAGCATGTTTCTTACATATATCACAAATTGGACCGGTAAAGGCTGACCTAATCCCCAAAATAGACGCAAGGGATTTGGTGGCCCCAATTCGGGAGGGTTAAAAACTAAATTCCCAAATTGGGGAATAGCATATAGTGGTTCTCCGGGTATTATATGGAAGATGAGGAAGTTTAGGATGATGACGCCAAGAACCATGGTTACGCTTATTATGCTTGTTCGTATCAAGAACCTCGGAAACCCCATTTCATAGCACACTCCAACATCCTTAGAGAGGTTTGAAGGCACTTAAATCTACAGAATAGAACAATCTGGATTGAATTAATCTTATTTTGAGTCCCGCTGTTCTACGCTCTTGAACGGCATTGGTGTCAAGCTTGGAATATCAATTATCGGAGTACGAATCTTTTCTTCTCAATCTAGGTAAATGTTTCACTTGAAAGGTTACAACGGAAATCAGCTATTAGCCCCAATAGGGGGATCGACCCCTTATTCTATACAAGATGTTGCTATACCACATCGCTAACGTCAAGAAAACTACAAGGCAAATTCCCAGAACTAACCCTAGGAATTTGATTGCTGTAGAGATAGTTGGGGGTAACGCTTCACCGAGTATTATTGGAACCCCGTATGGGTCTACAGTTGGCGACTGTATCAGGGCGGTTACGATAATCATTCCAAAAATACAGATGAACGCTAGGATACCATACTTCTTCCAACGCTCCATTTCGGTGTCACCTCTTTCTTATGGCTGAAATTATAATCCAACCTCAGCTAAGATTAGACCTCGACCGTTTTAAATCGTTTTTGCTATGGGAGGTGCCTGAGCCATGATGTAACTATTAGCCTACAGATTAGAACAGTTATTCGTCCTTGGCACAAGATATTGTCAATCAAAACCATTTGATATTATGTGAGGACAGACATGTTTCACGCAATCTAGGCAGTTATCGCATTTCTCATCCAATATACGAAATCCTGAGCCATCTACTATTATGGCGTTTTTGGGGCAAACCTCTACGCACTCTTCACATAATGTGCATGTGTCAAGCTTTGCCAACTGGTTCTCCAAAAGGCTGAGTACGTGTTCTCCAGCGTCTTCCTTGAGTGTGACCACAATATCTCTCATGCCGATTGTTCCTTTTAGTCTGAAGAAACCAGGCCGGTTCAGTCTGAAGAAAGGGCGGGGAAAAGAATCATAGACTTCCAAGTGGCCAAATGGTTTTAGAAACTCGATATGTTGTTTAGTGATTTCGGTGAATCTGTAGGTTCCGCCTTCCCGGTCAAAGCAGTCCTCTATTGGAAGCCGCTTTATCTGTGCTCCCTTCGATTGTTTTGATGGCAATTCTCATCTTCTTCCTGTAGGTCTTTCATTAGTTAAGCGGTCAGGTTATGGTTTTTGACAAGAATGTTATCAAACATCTTTGTGCGATACTATCACAGATCGCGCTGGGTGTAACCCCACACCCTCTATCCCGTCCGCAAAGGCCTCCGGGAATACCTTCCATATGATGTTGTAGGCCGAGTTCACATCCGCGTTGATGAAGATACCGTCAGCTGACCGGAACAGCCCCCGATGCCTCCTACGACCACAGTATTGCTTGTGCCTGCCCACAACCTCACCATCAAGGAAGCTGCACACACTAGTATATGCCTCTCCTGTCTCTATCACCTGGATTCCGGCTTCTTCGGCCTTGTACCGGATTTGTTGAACCAGTTGCTTGAAGGGGACGAATACGAAGTTTTGGTTGTTCCGCCGCCCCAGCCCCACACCCTGCTTCCACAACTCATTATAGCCGATGACAATCGTGTCAATCTGATGACGCAGACACCAGCCGATGATTGTCCTGCTGGTTTTATGGAAGTAGTCAGCGATTTTTCGCTCCCGCTTGTCCCTTAGCCGCCGGAGCCGCCGCCCATCTTTTATTCCCTGCTCGGCGTAGACGCGCTGGAGACGCGCTTTTTCCTTGTTGAAGAACTGGTTGGTGGACTTGACGGGCCCGCCCTTGACAACAATCGGCTCCTCACCGATGTTGTTCACCATGGTCACGAGATTCTCAAGCCCAAAATCAATGCCAACAAGGCGCCTGTGGGTCTCTGATGGTTGCGGCACATTCTGCTCATAGACGATTTCTAGAACATATCCGATGCCCCGCGGCAGGATCCTCACCTCCCGGAGTCTTGTGTTTTCAGGTAGTCGGGTTTTCACGCAGAACCCGACTCGCCGCGGGAACCTCACAACACCTCCACTAATCCTGCACTGTTGGTTTGTGAAGACTAGGAGGTGTTCGCCATTTTTCTTCTTGTACTTGGGAGGGTATGGCTTGCCTAGGAATTTCTGGGGGTGTTTTCGCCACTCCCGCACCGCGCCGAAGAAGCTCTTCCAGGACTTGTCGAGGAGTCTTAGTGTTTGTTGGGCGGACTGTGCGGGGAGCCGCTGATAACTCTCCGTGTTTTTTAGTAGCCGATATAGTTCGAGGTAGCCTATCCATCGCTGGCACCTAAAGAACTCTTGGCGAACCAAGTAGTTTGCCTGGTTGTAGAGG
>CBDVBC010000138.1:0-5213 GCA_965372125.1 Candidatus Hermodarchaeota archaeon
GAGTTTGACGAATTCCCGTTCTTGTTGTCTGGGTCGTGGACCGTAGTAGTCAAATCCCCTTGTTCCTTTTTGGCAGGTGCTAAAGAATTCCCCAAACACTGTTGTTTCGGCTTCTCGGACATTTTCCAAGACACTTTCCTTGGAGTAATCGGTTCGGACAAAGATGACTTCGATACCAACTTTGCGCAGTTCGTCTAAGAATTCAGGTAATTTCTTTACCATCGCTTCAATAGGTGAAGTATCATGCTTGGTGATCCTAGCTAGCAGACTGTCAGGTGAGCAGCACCCATTCTGAAGGTCGATTACAATTACGGCAGTTTCTTTTGGGCGGATTTCTAATTTACCTTTTAACTTCAATCTAAGAGCCCCCTTGTTTTCTTGAGGTGGTAGGCTTATTCTACCTTATTGTTTCTTTGTTTGTTGTTCGATTAACTAGAAAGTGGTTGCTCCTAAAAAGGGGGGGGAGCTGGGGAATAATAGGCATTCGGATACGATGTATCTCTTTTCTTGTCTAGCTTATTATCAGTAGCAAAGGTGGGTTGAACGCGAGCCATTTCATGGCTACGAAGAGGATGATTCCGCTTACAACCATCCTCCGTCCCTTTAGTGGTTCGAACCCGGTAAACCAGTAGATGAAACCCAGAGCGATGAAGATTGCTGATGCAAAGCTGCCGATCAGAATGACGATCCCCCAGCCACTTATGAGGTAGTGTTTTAATTGAGCGAATATCGCGTCTAGCGGCAATTCTTGTCCTTGGATCATCAATAGGGCACCTAATTCCTTTTTTCGGAGAAGTATTTAAGCCCCAATAATACCGTCGCGGAGCTAGGGCTCAAGGAGGTTTGTGGGACCCGGCCCCAAGGAATGGTTCTGGGTGCGGGGCCGGGTTTGGTGCCCCGCAGCAGAACTAGAAGACAATGAGTGAAGTTCTGCTGCATATTTTCTACTCGTGAAACTGATAAAAACCCCTCAAATCCAGCACCAGGGCGGACCGACTTATCCCCAACCCTCATTCAAGGGCTCATATATTTTGAGGGAATTGTTATTCGTGGATTATTGTGGTGGTGCATAGGTCTTCCTGCAGTTTCTTGTGTCGCAGGGAGTCATATGTTAGGTTGTTCCCTCTTCTATGGATCATTCCGGCACCTTCTAGTATTTCGATGCATTCCATCAAGGGCTTTTCCCAGTCGACTTCGATCCCCGTGCTCAAAAGGTGTTCTTGGCTGATTTTCCTGACCAGTTCGTCAAGGTCTTGTTGTGTGGTCTGGGGCTTATTTTCCAGGAGGCTTAAGAGCCTTGATGTGACGATGCTCATGCTATTGCGCTGGTATCCATGTTTTATCTCTGTGAGTAGTCCGCTGGCTTCCAAAATATTTTTCACATGGTACGCGCGCCGGTGGGCTGTCTTGTAGATCCAGCCAATTTCGAGGGCGATGCTTCTCAGCTCATCATGTGTCAATCCTCGAGCGCCTTCTCTCTTGAGGCGCTGGACTACCCTTTCACAGTACTCTTGAAACGTCGGCATATTGAACGCTGATACTTTTTCTCGGCAGGCTTTAAAACCTTCCGAACCTGTTTACCGTCCGTTTAATTTAGACAGAAGGTCGTTACAAGCCTTCTAGGGCGTTTGTTTGAGTTTTCGTGAGCCCCTATAACATTAAATGAAAATAAGGAACAGGCACGATTTACTGTAACCTTTCTTCAATCATTCTTACCATTTCGTCCAAATCTTCTTCATTTGTAACATCAACAATTTTATCGACAATATCTCCTTCAGCGAGATTGCACATACAAAAAGCATTACCCCCTTCTTCGGGTTTGTGGCTTGTTACAATAAAGAAAAGAGCTTCAGGAAGAGCTCTGCTTATTTGATAGGCATTACAAATAGCTTTCTTAACCGTGTCTGTTCTACGCATACCAGGTATTGTGAACTCTTCTCTGCTACCATCAGTATATACAATATGGTCTGCTGATCCTTTGGCTTCAATAACCACAACTATTTCTCGTGCACCGTTTGTATTGTTACCATAAATCACAAAATCTGCTTTACCCTGTCTAGACATACAGGCTTCTTCGATCTCTACTCCTGGAACAAGTGTAATCTGTGGAAACAGTGTTTGGAATACTAGTTCAGTGCATATCTCAAAGACAGTCCCTGTTAATGAGGCACGCTTCTGATAATGAGAAGGTCCTATCCCCTCCCTTTGGGCAACTACATTAAAAGATTCGTTAAGAAATCCTCTAATGTTCCTTCTGTTTAAACCTAATCTCTGAGCTACTCCTTGAATGATTTCCCTCATATGAAAAAGGTTGTCTGGGGAGTTTAAATGTTTGCGTAACACATAAATAACAAACCATCATTCTGTGATTACGACAATGGATGAATTAATTGCATTTCTACAAGCTGGAAAGTATCGCTTAAAAGCTTTGAATATGCTGTATGAGAGGGAAGCAATTGTAGCAAGCGATTTAGCAGAATTAGAACAAATACACCTTTCACAGGCTAGTAGAACTCTTTTAGAATTAGAAGAAACTGGCATGGTAACCTGTACTACTCCAAAAAGAAGGAAAGGACGTTTATACAGAATAACGGAACTAGGGAGACGAATTTTAACAAAGGTAGGAGGGAGAAGAAGAACAAGAAGTCGCAAACATAGAACGACTACTAGTAGTTTCGGTGTTTCAAAGAGAGAAGGTCATGACTCCTCAAGATTCTATGGAATGCGATTATATGAACGAACACGACCAACAAAAGTTGGTCCAATAGTAGAGAACCTCATTCCATCAGAGACACTAGATGAGCTTTTTTGTAAAAGTAGTGAATCAATGGACGAGTTACCTGACGATAGTGTACACCTGATGGTAACCTCACCACCTTACAATGTAGGAAAAGACTACGACGAAGATCTTACACTCGAAGAATACATGAGCCTTCTATCTTCGGTTTTTGCGGAAGTCTACCGCGTTCTGATTGTCGGAGGCCGTGCTTGCATAAATATAGCAAATCTTGGACGGTCTCCCTATATTCCTCTTCACAGTTTCATTATCCAAGAGATGTTGGGATTAGGGTTTCTAATGCGAGGTGAATTGGTGTGGGATAAAGGTGCAAGCTCAGGGAGTTCAACAGCTTGGGGGAGTTGGAAATCTGCCACAAACCCTGTACTCCGTGATGTTCACGAGTATATTCTGATTTTTTCGAAGGGTGCATTTTCACGTAAGAAGCAAAAAGACAAAGAAAGCACGATATCCCGTGATGAGTTCTTAACTTTCACGAAGAGCATATGGTCTTTTCCTACGGAATCAGCGAAGCGAGTAGGACATCCTGCGCCCTTTCCTATTGAGCTGCCTTATCGACTGATTCAACTCTACACATTTGAGAGGGATATTGTTCTTGATCCCTTTATTGGAAGTGGTACAACCTCAATAGCTTGTCTTAGAACGAAACGACATTATATTGGCTATGACACTAGCCAGGAATATACTATGCAAGCGAGAAAGCGGATCGCAGATGAACTAGCACGACTCAGAGCAGATAAAGAACAAACCAAGTTGGATTTGTACGCATAGGAGTAAATCAATCTTCACCTGACTAATCTAACAGTTGTTGAGGCTTGAGGCTACAATCAATGAGAAGGGGATTTTATTACAGATTTCAATGAAGCGACGAGCCTCCACAGTGGCATAATCATCATCGATGTAGGGTAACTCGTCTAGCCCCTGTTCCTGTATCTGGGCTAGAGAGTAGCCCCTTGGCTCTTCGACTCTTGTGATGTTGAAGCCCACTGAAATCAAGCCGTTAAGGATCTGGTCTAGCCGCCAGTAGGTTTGCTCAAAGGTGGCTATAGGTCTTCTTTCTTCGTCTAGCCATCCCCAGCTGTGGCGTTCGTCTGAGAAGTAGTCCTCAATAAGGCTCAGGTCCTTGGCTTCCAGAGCATCACCAAGAACATAATAGATGGGGTGGCCAAGGCAGAAGACACAGCGCCCCCCGGGGCGAAGAACACGTGCCGATTCAACGAAAACCTGGGACAGATTCTCGACATAATTTAGGGCATGAGATGACACAACCAGGTTGAAGGAGTCAGTATCAAGTGCTGAGAGGTCCTCGACATTCCCCTGGAGGAAGTGAACCTTGACACCCTGTTTCTGGGCTAGCTCCCCAGCATATTTTAGCTGCTCTTCGGAGATATCCACGCCGGTCACCGTCTTTGCTCCCCACTTTGCGAGAACGACTGAGATTTGTCCTCCGCCGCAGCCCAACTCCAAGACATCAAGTCCCTTGACATCTCCGATGAGCTGAAGCTCCTTCTCACCAGGGCTATACGGCCCATAGTGGATATCATCTAGGGCTATCCTGTGAGTCCTCTGGTAGTGCTTGCTTAGAGCGTTCCAACTTCGGCGATTCCTTTCATTAGACATTGCAGGCACCATTCAATAAGGGGTTATCTCATTAAGTTAGCGGAACAGAGCTATTGAGTAACTGGTTCAAGAATCCTTGTTTTCACGGCGGCTCAGCAGACATTCAGGTTCTATAAACCAGGGGCCTCCAGTGTTTTCGGTCAAAACACATTCTTCCACCGTACCTCTGCCGACATCCCAGACATAGACGCCAACATTGCTGTTTCGTTTGATTCGGCACCTTCTAACAACCGGGTCTCCCTCCAGCCTAATCGCCACACCATAGGCCCCGTTTTCGAAGATGTCGCAATCCTCGATGTGCTCTTTCCCGCCTTTGTAGGAATGGATACCAGCCTGGCCATTGCCATGAATTTTACAGCCCTTAATGCACTCCTGGTTGAGTGGACATGAAAAGGAATCATCTATAATTGAGACTTATATCGTTTCGTTCCGCTGCCGATTCGCTATTTCTTCGACCCTCCTAGACGTTCATTTGGCCAAATATTCATCTTGTCTGGCACCGGTTGGATGAAGTGGATCACATTTTTCTTGATGACTTGACTTAACGGTGTTGACCCCGCTTACTAGACTGGACAAACACACCTCCCCAGTCGCTAAGAGGGTACTCCGAAAAATGATTCTTGGTGATCCTCCGGTCAGGGTTGCAGCCCAACCTCTGACACAGCCAGTCGAATTCGGCTAGGCGGAAGTGTTCTGTATTGGTAAATCGTGAAAAATATGGAATCGGTCAAAGAACATGGAACACACACCGCGCCGCAGGTAGCAGTGGTGGTTGTGGGCGATCTTGGACGCAGCC
>CBDVBC010000139.1:0-5176 GCA_965372125.1 Candidatus Hermodarchaeota archaeon
AAGCCTAAAGCCAAGCCTAAAGCCAAGCCTAAAGCCAAGCCTAAAGCCAAGCCTAAAGCCAAGCCTAGAACAAAACTAACTGAACCGCTAATCGGTGTTCTAATGAATTATCAGCACGGAATGAGCAGACAGCGAAATCGTCATGGCTTAATCCGGTTATACGGCATTACGAGCAAAAGCCAAGCAGCAGCACATATTGGAAGATCGGTAGTCCTAAGGTTCAATGAAAAGACAACAGTGAAAGGCAAGATTGTCGGCGTTCGCGGTTGCGGCGGCACATTACGAGTACGTTTTCGCCGCGGACTCGCTTCTGAGGCACTGGCAAAGGAAGTCAAGGTGTTCTAATCCGGCTCCGAATGAGGAAGAAACTTTTTTTACTTACCGTGCTCCTCTTATAATGGGTTAGAACTAGTTAGACAACCATCAAGACCTGCTTCTTGGCAAATAGACATGCCCGGGTCTTATTTTCTGACTAGTAGTTGAGTTGAAGACTTGACCGAGTAGGTGACTTGATGACGAGTCGAAGAAGGCTGGAGGAAAATGTGAATGACCGAGGGCGAAGACGGCACTTAGAGACTAGGCGCCAAGAAGTGCAAGCATCACAGAATCCTTTAGATAAAACAAGTACAACAGCAGAAAGGTCCATAGCACCGGAAATAGGTGCTGATCACCTAGCAATTCTCTTTGTGTGCCAGCAAGGATGGCAAACACTATCCAGCATCATTCGGGGTCTTAATGCGACGCGAATTCCAATCGGTAAAACGCCCTTGCGCGAGGACGATGTCCTCAGCCTCCTTAAAGAACTTGAAAATCAGGATTTTCTCAATAAAATTGAACTCAAAGGCCGCCCTGCCTGGACTTCAACACCAAAAGGTAGGGACATAGAGACCTAACAATCTTTAATCCATTACCTTCCGACTCTGACACGCTTCGAGAAATCTATCCTTCTTCACAGGAGTTTAGAAATCTTGGGCGATACGTTCACCAGACTCAGTAAGGTAGTAGAAAGAGTGGTATACTCCTCGTCGTTGCTCAACAAGCCCAGCTGACAACAATCTTTTCAGATGGTAAGCAGCTGTAGAAGGGGGGATATCCAGAGCTCGTGCGATGTCGCGTAGAAAGGTCCGCTGACCATTTAGTGTCTGTAAAATCATTCGACGTGTTCTGTGACGCAACACTTTCTCGACTTTTATACCTTCAATCATCATTCGATTCAACCGTCCCGCTGGTCGCGATGAAAATATATCTCTCCCTACTTAAATATATATTTATCGGCACAAATACGTACTCCATGTTCATTATTTTCTCACAAATATCCCAAAAAAACGAAATATGTAACTAGAAAACTACCGAACAAGCCCCAAAACAGGAAGTGATTCCCTACGACCTTATGATGGCTTCCCTGATGAAAAGGTCTAAGAAGAGGAAGCAATCTAAGATGTCTCCGCAATCCATGTACAAGATGAGCAACAACTGAGCAAGTAGTTGGTTGGATAGGCTTGGCACAAAAACCATCCCGGATGTCTTATGATCTGTTGATGTCGCTCCTTTCTCTAAGCGAAATCCAGCGACGAATCCTAATTTCCCTTGCTCACATATATCCCAAGGCTGCCTCTGGGAAACAAATCATCATTTTAACCGGATATTCAGGAAAAGCCAAATCCCTATACCGGGGACCATTAGAGCGACTTGAGAAAGATGAACTAATCCTCGTAGATAGATTGACCCCTCGTCTCCATTCAATTCGCTCAAACCATCTCCACCCCCTAATATCCTTTCTACTGGATTTAATCCAAGCTCATGGAACAAAGACGCGAGATCTATACATGAAAGCCTTGGAGGACGGAACATCAGTTGAAGGAGAAAGATAACAGGATACTAACAGGGATCATGCGGGAGCAGTATCTAGTGGAGTGGGTGTTCCTCTCCATTCTCTGGGTAGTTAGCGCGCTTTGTGCCTACATCCTCTGTGTAAACCTTCTTCTTTTACCCCAATTCGGCCCTCCCTATACGCCTTCACCCAATGTTGCACCACTTCTATGGCTGTTTCTCGCTATTCAACACCCCTTTGTCTGGCCAGCTGCTTTGGCAACAGCTGTTGCGCTCGCTCTAGTCGTTGGTCTAACATTCTACTTCTCTATTATGCTACAAGCTAAGGTGGATTCAATCGTTCGAACTGAATTAAGGAGAATTGGCCCTACAACGAAGAGGCACTTGCGCCGCCAATACACAACTAAAATCAATTCAAAGGGTCTGCTTACTACTCGCCTCTTACCAAGGATTGCCGGAAGTGGTGAGTACGGCTTGGTATTGCTTCGCGTTTCTCTTCCAGATGTTTCAGCTGAAACACTTCGTAGTGTGGCTCAACGATACTTCTTAGTCTTCGATAAGTCGTCATTAGCTACTATGTGCTCACTAGACGAGCTTCACTGGAAAGTAACACAACTAGCAAGGGCTCTTGATGAATTATAACTATCGGACTAGTTCTACGATACTCCCGATGGTACGTGTGTTGGCTTCCCGTGTTACTATACGATCACCAATTTGCAACGCTTCTGGACCCTTTTTCAGAGTCATCCTGACTTTGGCAACATCGCCAACAACAAGATATTCCTTCTCGAAGATTTTCTCAAAGACGACGGGTTGCTGAATGGTGTGACTATGAAAGACCGGTTCGTAGCCGGAACGTATCCGGGTTGGATGTCGAGTTACTATGATAGTTGCATCAAAGGTTCTGCATGATTGTACTTCAGCGTCTTCATCGCAGACAATCTGGCCTCTACGCACCTTCTCAGGTTTAATACGTTTAATGTCAAAACCAAAGACTTCCCCTGCTTTGACGCGTTCTACTCGTTTTTGAAATACTTCAATGGACCCAATGCGTCCTTTCATAAATCTGCCCTCTTTGTCAGGTCCACATAGTATCTTCTGGCCAGGTTTGAATATCCCCTCTAGAACTGTACCTGTAACGACAACTGATGTGCCGTGAATTCCTCGATAAACCTTGTCAATGTATGCTAGAGCAGGTCTTTCAATGCGTTCATCAGGAATGCGAGTAGGTAGTGTAGCTAGTGTCTGACGCAGTAAATCGAAGCCTACCCCAGTCACACAACTTACTTCAAAGACAGGCACGACAACGCGATGGGCAATTTCACGACGAATTATGGGTATATCATCTTCAGTTGTGACGCGTAAAGGAACATATCCGATTTCCTTCAGTGTCGAAAATACTAGCTCACGTACATGTTGAAGCATATTATCTCTACACATATCGACTTTAGTAATTACTATAAATAATGGTAGCTGCTGATTCGACACTAGCAATAGGTGCTCTCGGGTTATATCGTCAAGTCGAAGGATCCCACTTCGCAGCTCCTCAGCCACAACAAGTTTGTATTCATCAAGGCAAGGGACTAGAACCATTCCATATTGAGCTGATGCGCCTAGTACACTTCTAATCATGGTCCGCGCGTACTCCCGATGGCCTGGAGCATCAAAGATGGTCAGAATACGCTTGGCTTGATCGAATATCCGTCCCCGTTTCGCTCTATCAAGCGGAGCCTGCATAGGAATGAATTGACCCGTATCGTCGATTGCGGCAAATGTTACGTGGAGATCAGCGGTTTGTCCTCGACGAATTTCTTGTGGATATTTGAGTAGAGGTGCTCGTGCTGCTCCGCTTCCATTATCTAGTTCACATTGAATAAGGACTCCAGTAAGAGTGGTTTTTCCTGAATTCACTCTGCCCATCATGTTAATTGCTAGGGTTTCTGGTACCTCAGGAGTAAGGAGTCGGGCGAGGGTGAAACTAACAACCAGACCTTTAGGTGTTTGAAAAAAGGCCTGTTCAAGTATGTCAAGACCTGCTTCCTCACAGAGGCTCCGCAGCACATCCTCACTTTGCTTCACTTCTTCATCTGAAAGACCAAAAACTTCCCACTGCTTCCCGTGTATGTCCTCAATCCCAATTACAAAACGACCCTCCCCCTCGCTGCAAATTAACTTCAATTGGGCAATAAGCTTCGTCCGGCGATCACCTGTAGCGGCACGCTTGGTTAATATGCGCTTGAATTCCGTGTTACGTGTTTCCCCGTTTTTTAGTAACTGTTCGAGATCAAAACTTTCTGGCACTCAGTTTCACGCGCCTATCTTCACGCCTTGTTGTATTACTCTTATCTTTTTGAATGCTTTTGGTTGTTTATCAGGAGCCTGACTTAGTACTCTTGAGTTGGGGTGGTGGGAGGAGATTCTGTGTATCTAGGTAAGGAATCAGCTGTATTAGTGTGGGAAATACGGCGATAGCACCTTCCGCTAGAAGTTCCTCTGCTGTTCGTACTTTCGAGATACGGCCAATGCATTTCATGCCAAGCTTACGCGCGGTTAACACGTCAATTTTAGAGTCGCCAATGAAAATTGCTTCTATTGGTGTGGTTCCAAAGTGTTGAAGAATCATTTCCAATCCATCAGTGGCAGGTTTCATATGTGGTGCTTCGTCGCGACTAATCACCAAACTCACAAATCTTTGAAGCCCAAACTTTGAAAGTAAATAATCAGCACATTGAGAGTTATCATTGGTCAGCACAGCTACCTCTAAATGTCTCCGCTGGAGTTCTATCAGTGTTTCAAGGGCGCCAGGAACGAGTTGTGCTTTTCTCGCCCCCTTCCACTCTTCCTTCATGGCGACCTCGTATGCTTGGTCTCTCAATTGGCTTACCTCGATTAAGGTCATTCCTTGGTTATGGGCGTAGGCGAAAGCACTGCGAAGAAGGTCTTGTGTGCTGTTCATTGGTAGAATCTCAACGGGAAATCCCTGATTAACAAAGAGGTCTCGGATAGCGCGGCGCATAGCGAGAAAATCAATCTCCGCTGTTACCAAGGTGCCGTCCAAATCAAATACAACTAGCTTAAGCACCAGCATCTCCCTTGCGATTGTTTATTGGGTTAAGCACCGGGATATGTTTCAGAGTTTAGTGAAGCCTTCGACTGTGATTTTATCCAACCCTTTTACTACCGCTACTAACAGCTTGATGGCGTTGTCAATGTCGCTAAGATTCAGAATTCCAACGTGAGAGTGAATGTGACGGGTAGGAACGCCAATGACTAGACTCGGACATCCGGCTCGGTCGAGGTGAATCATTCCAGCATCAGTTCCTCCCCCTGCAACCTGGCTCAGCTG
>CBDVBC010000140.1:0-5172 GCA_965372125.1 Candidatus Hermodarchaeota archaeon
ATCTAGTTCCGGGCTGGAGGGTTGGGTATATGTATTTCCACCATCCAAACGGTGAATTAGAAGAACTGCGTGAACATATTCTCAAACAAGCTCGAATTCGAATCTGCTGCAATGCGCCAGCCCAATATGCCGCAGCCGCTGCATTGAACGGCTCGGATAACTATCTAAAGGATGTAATTAAGCGGCTCCGTGTACGACGTGACCTTTGCTGGAAACAACTCAATGAAGTAGAAGGTATTTCCGCTGCCAAACCTGAAGGGGCCTTCTATATCTTTCCGAAAATAGATTTAGGAAATCGCTGGAAGAGTGATGAGCAATTCGTTATGGAACTACTCAAAGAAACAGGAGTACTAGTAGTTTTTGGCTCTGGATTTGACCCAATCTACGGTGCAGGACATTTTCGCTTGGTTTTCCTAGCACCACCTGCTCTACTAGAGCGCTCTTTGAATGCGGTTAAACAATATGTAGAGCAATAACTCTGCTATCCAACACTTAGCTGTTCACAATCTAAGAAATCATTTTAGGGCCCAGCAGATTTAGAACGTGCTTCCTGAACTAATCGACCAATGGTGCCGAATACTTCTTGAGGTGAAAACATTGGCATCCAGGTTATGCTGCTCTGAACAGCATTGAATATTTCATTTTGGTTGAGATCTGTTGTTAGTGATGTTGTACCAATTTCTGTTTTGCCTCGAAAAACGCGTAGAGCCCAACGATCCCCAATCTTTCCTAGCTCAATGAGATATGAAGTTCGGGGAAGAAGATGAAGACTTGTTACGGGCTGATATTCCTCTGTCATTGAATTGACATCCTCTTTCTATCCATTCTAATTAGAGGATAAAAAGCCTTTGCGCGATAATTTTCACTTAACCCTGAGCCCTAGCTCTCCTCTAGGAGGGATTGAACTTCATCAGGAAAAGTGACGCTGAGATCCTTCCTTATTAGTCGCGCTATCATCTTCTCCACTTTTTGTTTTAGTGAAACCAGAATCTTTACTAGCCTTGTTTTTTGCTCCTCTCCGTGAGCGAGTTCAACATCAACATCCCGGTGCTCCCATTCTGCCCGATCTAATGCCTTTTGGAGGCCACGTTGTTCTTCAGTTGAGATGCTAGACTCCAATTCCCGTTTTCGTTCAATCAAACTTGAGTAGCGTTGAAGTAATTCATCTAGGGCGGCTTTGCCACAGATTTCCTCTTTCCTTTCAACTATTCTTCGGTCAATGCTTTGTTTGAACCGGAATTTGCCAGCTTGTACCGCGCCGCTCAGAGCAGTTAAACAAGCCTTTAATTTTGAGAGTTTTTCCCGATCTTGGCCAAAGGCTAGCCATGGGTCTGATGAATATGCACCGGCTCCCTCTACTGCTATCGATGAGAGCATTACCGAGTTGCCCGCTGCTTGGCCCAGTTTCTTGAGTGGCTTCTTTAGAAAGTTTAACTGATTCGTGACAAGCATTCGAATCGCATCAATCTCTCGGCGAATAGTGTCAATCTCACTCAATCCTGAATCGGAATAAAAGCGTTCGACAGCCTGCTGCTGTGTCTCTAGCTTATCAGCCATCACAATCTGCCTTTTTCTTAATTCTACCAGCTCTGCTGTAAGCTTAACGAGTTGTTGGGTTTTCTGCTCAAACTCCACCACTTCTTGAGCAAGAAGATCTAACTCCTTAGGCAGCTTTGTCTTCTCTGAAACCTTCTTGATTTTCTGGTAGGCATTACTAATTATGCGTATCTGGTAATCAAGCTCCTTAATCGCCTTCTTATGGGCTTTAGGAAGCCTCGGAATGTAACGACGTCCAGCTTCTGTGCTTCCTCGTAAGTAGTTCTCAAGCTTTTCCAGCAGCTCTCGTACAGAATCAAACGAAGGGTCTTCAGGAAATTCGATATCGCCTCCCCTGCTTCTCAGTGCCTCAGATAATTTACTAGCAGCTCCAGGTACAGTCAACTCTCCGTCAATAACAACTTCCTCTAATAGGAGTTCAGCACTCTCTTCAATTTTTAATAATGCTTGCTGGATTTTCTCAACCGGGCGCAGGATATCGGACCGATAATTCGCTAGCAAATCGGCTGTTCTCTCAGCCACCCAAGCCCCTAATTCACTATATTCAATCATTATCAAATCCGGCGCCTCGCCTTCTTCTCATAAACTAGTACTAAAAAAGGTTATAGTTGAAGAAAACATAACTCAGTAGTGTTCAGAAATGCCTCACCCAAAGATTTTTTCATTCTCTTTGAAAGAACAACAGGAAGTTACCGAAGGATAAACTTGGTGGTGTACAGCGATTATTCATAACGCCTTTCTTCTATCAATCCACTCTAGTCCTGATGAACTAGAACTACAAGCAGAAATCATCTTCAGCAAGCAATATTGGCGCGTTGAGTTAACTGACGATATGATTGATGAGTTTCTACAGGCCTACAAGGAATTCATGACTCATGTCCAGTCTCCCATTCTTCCCTCTTTGCCAATTCATATTCAGGGTAATAAATTCATTTTCTCAACTAGAGAGGGGTTCCTCCTTGCATTCGTTAGCCACTTTCAGGACGAGGACGCGCGGGTTATTGAAAAGGTGAAATCTTGTCTAAGCTCGCTCATAGAGAAGTTTGGTGCTGAAGGGTTCAGCGAAATGGTTGAAAGTGAAGACACAGAAGACATCGAAACATTCATCGATGATTTCATCATGAGCAAACTCAAAGTTAGCCTAGTTGGTGAAGGCGGCGTTGGGAAAACCACTCTCCTAAAACTTCTCCAGGGGGGTGAACCACCAACCGAATATATTCCAACTATCGCCCTAAGCATCGAGCAAATTGAGGCAAGCCGGTATGGAACATACAAAATTATTCTTTGGGATTTCGCTGGCCAAGAAAGATTCCGTAGACTCTGGGCAATTTACTTCAGGGGCAGTGACATCATCTTTCTTATCACTGACTCGTCACTAAACAATGTCCTGGCCACCAAGGCGATACTAGATATTATCAGAAAGGATGCCGCGGGGGTCCCTGTTTTTGCCATCGCCAACAAGCAGGATTTAGAAGGCGCTTTGAGCCCTGGGTTAGTAGAGAGACTGCTGGGGGTACCAACATTCGGAATGGTCGCTGTGAATCCTGAAAAAAGATCCGAGATGATGCGGATTCTTCTAGATGCTGTAGAAAAGTACGTTGGGACAGCATGAACTGCAACTAAACACAGATAACTAGACTGAAAGGTAGACATAGTTGGGTACCCAGACGACGAATTCCGTGGTTTTTCAACATTGGCAGGTGAACTGTAATCCCTCAAGGGCTAGTCTGTAGTTCTTGGGATGTCAAGACTGGGTTAGTCCTACTGGCGAAACACCCCAAGTCATTAGATGTGGATCGACAAGAGCTAGCCCAGATTTTCTATGGCTGCGCGTTGATGAACCGGGACACTGTTTTCCGAGTCTTTCCCTCCTCGGATGTTTCCCTGCGAGCGGCTGCTGCATTTAGACGAATCAAAAAGTTTGGGGCAGATAACTATTATTGTCTAATTGTGATTCTTCGTTCAGAGGAGGAGGCCATAGCTTATCAAACAGTGCTCCTCTCTACAATGCAAAGTGTAGTCGATGTGGAAGGGGACACAAAAGAACGCATACGAAAATATCAGCGCGTCCTCATTGACATGTCAAGAGAAATCAAACGGCGCGGCGGCTCAAGGGATAAGTCAATTTGCCCCTTTCTATATGAACGACCAGCACCCCAAAATGAAATGGCATCATATTGTCGTGTTGTGAAAAAGCCGTGTTATTTGAAAACATATCAGATGCCAGGCTTCCACAACTGCCCTCGTTATATCCGCCGGCAAAGACGGAAACAACTGGCGAACGCGCGTAAAATCGTACGAGCTGGAATTCAACGCATTCTCGCCAAAGCAGATGAACATCGCAGTCAAACTGCATCTGAGCAGCAGACTTGGTGTGAACCAATACTTGCTATACTAGACCACCTCTTCACCTTTCTACCTGTCTCCCAGGCGACCAAAGACTTATCCTACAAAATCACCGAACTAATCAGCGAGAAACGAGTCTTTCAAGGCGTACCGCGACCAATTATAGCAGCATCCATTGCATTCCTCAGCGCAAAACAAGTAGGAGATAATCTGAACGAAAATGATATAATCGAACTTGTCGGATGCTCACTAACATCTCTTCGCCGCAACTGCCGAGAACTCTCCCCCCTCATGGCAGATGCTGAACAACAGACCCAAACAGTGGAGGCTGACTTGACCTCATGATCCATAATGTATTTATTCTCACCCTAACTGGCCAACGCGCATTCCATCGACAGTACTGGTCAATAGATATCACCAACGAAGTAATCCAAGAATTCCTAATCACTCTCACTGCACTGCAAACAGAAATCGGTCCAAGCATAGACCTTCCAATCCACGTCAGCCAAACTAAGTTCATCTACGCTGCGATTGGCGACCAACTCCTCCTCACTTTTGCCGTCGACTCCGGCGATGATGAAACCAGCATAAGGGAACTCCTCAACAGGACCCAACAACTCCTCCTCGGAAAGTATCGCCACGAAGTAGAATCCTACCTCTCAAGTCCCTACCAAAAAGCCTTCGACGGCTTCGCCAGCGAACTCGATGATGTCATAGTGACGATGCTGAAAATCTGCCTGCTCGGACAAGGTGGAGTAGGCAAATCCACAATGCTCAAACTACTGACCGGTGCAGCAATCTCCGGGGTCTATGTCCCCACAGTCGCAGTCGATGTAGAGAAGCTCCAAGGCGTACGATTTGGACCCTACGAATTGGTGGTCTGGGACTTCGCGGGGCAGGAGAGGTTTCGATCGCTTTGGGGCTATTATCTTCGAAATGCGGATGCGGTTTTGTTGGTATCTGATTCTACTTTGAGGAATGTGTTGGCGACGCGAGATATCTTGGAAGTGGTTCGGAAGAACGCTTCTTCTGCTATTGTCTGGGCGATAGCAAACAAGCAGGACCTTCCCGGTGCTTTGTCTGCCAAGCTTGTCCAGCGTATTCTAGGTATTCAGACTTATGGTTTGGTTGCTATTGATCCCCGCTATAGAGATGTTCTCTTCAAGGTACTCGTAGGAGCAGTTGCCGAGGCTACCGGGGACTAACATCTCTAAGACCAATTACGAGTTGTCAATGAAATCTCATTAAATAGTTCTGAATCGGAAAATC
>CBDVBC010000141.1:0-5169 GCA_965372125.1 Candidatus Hermodarchaeota archaeon
GGCTCTCTGCTCACCAGGCTTATATTCGGTATATTAGGCACGCTGGTTTCACCTTGCTCAACCGTCTTGCCGCCCTCCGAGCCATGGAGGTACGAAACCTCCTTGCAATCGAAACAATCATACGACGAGACAAGTTTGCAGGACGGAGCGACCGAGAATACCGCATTGAACAACGGGACAAACTCTCAGACCCCTCCGAAGTGGCGCAACGGAGTTTTCGAGAAGCCTGCCAAGAGGTCTCAACAGAAATTCATGTACTTTTTGACCTCACCGACGAGTACAGCGTTCTCTTTCCCAGCCCCCAGGTCATCAACGAGTTATACCAGCTCATCGGCCACCAAATCCCTGAGGAAGACTGGCTCCAAGATGATGCCATCGGGTGGATCTACCAGTACTACAACTCCGCTGCAAGACGAGAATTCCGGCAGAAAAGGAAGCCACTCACGCCGGATGACATCCCTGTCATCAACCAGTTCTACACATCTAGATGGATCGTCCGTGCTCTGGTCGACAACACTCTTGGTCGTCTCTGGCTGGAAATGCATGACCGAATGCCCAAACCCGGACAAGGTCCTCCAAAGGGGAACTTGCAGAACCCAGTTGGTAAGACAGTAGACGAGTTCTGTAGTTATCTAGTCCCTTCTGCAGATCCCAAAAAGAGGGAGACAAAGCGTGCCCGGGAAATCAAGGTCGTCGATCCAGCCTGTGGCAGTGGACATTTCCTCATCTACGCCTTCGATGTCCTCTACCGTATCTATCAGGAAGACGAACCTGACACACCACCTGAAGATATCCCTACCCTCATCCTCGAACACAATCTCTATGGCATCGATATTGATTTACGGGCAGTACAATTGGCAGCCCTTAACCTTTACATCAAAGCCAAACACTATGCCCCCAAAGCGCGCATAACCCAGATGAACCTCGTGTGTGCTGATGTCAGGATAATCGATGGGCAACTTCAAAAAGAATTTCTCAAGAGCCTTGAGCCAGATAAGGCACTCCAGCGGGTGTTCGCCAAGCTCTTCAAAGAACTCGCCTACACCTACCATGTGGGTAGCCTCCTCAAGGTCCGCGAGCCCTTCCAACAGCTTCTCCAAGAACGCGTGAAGGGTGTCCAAACACATTTCCGTCCCCGAATCAGTGGGCAAACAACGCTATCACTGAAGGGTAGTATCGAAGGACAAACTCAACTCACCCCTCCTGATAAGGAACTGGCTCTCTTCAAGCCAAAGTCGACCCTCCAAGAAATGATTGATGCCCTGCGACAATTTGAACACCAAGCGATGGAAGCCCATGACATGGGGACTCTCCTCTTCGTTGCGGAAGCCGAAAAGTCCACTGGTCTCCTCAGTCTTCTCAGCCAAGAATACGACGTTGTTGTCATGAACCCACCCTACGGTGATGCTCCAAAGGCAGCCAAGGCCTATCTGAAGAGCCATTACCCGCGAACTCATCGCGACTACTACGCCGCCTTCATCGAACAGGCTATAGATCTTTGCCTACCTAACGGGCTAATTGGTATGCTCACAGGTCGAAGCTTCATGTTCCTTAAATGGTTCGAAAAAGTTCGAAGCGAACTGTTATTAAATGACGCCAAGCCAGAGCTCCTATTCGACCTCAATTCATCTCCAGCAGATGCAATTCTTGATGAAGCTACAGGGCGGTGGGCAGCAACTGTAATACGGGTAGCTCCTAGTGAAACCCCAAAAACTAGATGTCTCTTTGTTCGGTTGACAATCACACCAGGTGAAGAACACAAAATCGCTGCCTTTGAGAATGCACTGATTTCATGGAGAAAGAAAGGTACAGATCCTATAATCTATCCTGTTTATCTTGACGATTTCAAAAGGCTCCCAAGGATGCCGTATAGTTACTGGGTTCCCGAGTCACTAGCTGACCTTTTCATTAAATGCATTCCCTTGGATAGGGATAACGCGGATAAACCGAATCAACCAAAGATTGCAGATTTGAAGCAGGGTCTTGCGACCGCAGATGACCAGCGGTTTGTTCGCTATTGGTGGGAGGTTTCTCCGGGAACTATTGCGACTAGTCGGGCGGACATTCTGCAAGGCAGGCGATGGGTACCGTTTGCGAAGGGGGGTGATGCGTACTATTCAGATCTTGTGCTAGTAGTTAACTGGGGTAATGACGGGGAGGAAATCAGAGGTTTTGCTATTGAAACCGGTAAACCCCGAATTCAGAATGAGGGCTACTACTTCAAAGAAGGGCTTTGTTGGTCAAAAACAGTTAGTTCAGTCGAAATGGACTTCAGACCTCTTAGAGGATCCATATTCAGTGCCTCTGGTCACGCATTATTTATTTCTACTGGGAGTAATCTTCTGTCGATAATGGGTGTTTTAAATTCATCACTTCAGGCTGTGCTCTTCTCTGCTTTGAATCCTATAATGCACGATCGCCACATCGGATATGTTTCTCAACTTCCAATCGCGCCTGAGAAAGTTCAACAATCTAAAATTGGTACTTTGGCCAAAGAGATACATAATCTTGTGAAGGATTGGGATAGTGGAAATGAAATTTCTACTCGATTTGTCAAACCATGGCTGCTCCAATTAGTATCTGATGACCAAGACCAGAAACCTATCACGGGACATCCTCTAGCACAAGATTTCGAACGGCGAAAATTGGATATGATAGAGCGTGAGAAGAGTAACTCCGTTGATAAATCAATACTTACACTCGCTAATAATTGTCTTCAACAGGAAATTCGATTGAGAAAGCGTATTTTCGATCTTCAAAACATAATTGATGATGAAGTCTACAAAATCTATGGTGTGACCATAAATGATAGGGAGATTGTTGAACGAGAGTTGAAAACGCTTCGGGGTTTTCCGAAGGCTTTAAAGAAAAGCTACGAACAAGCCACCAAGCCTACTATCTCGCTTGAGGAACACACTGCACGAATGCTCTCATTCTATGTTAAGGTGTCTCTTGAAAGTAGCCAAGATGGTGTAATGCAACTTGAAGACCTTGCTACGAGTGTGAGGAATCAGTTAGCCCAGGATTTTGGGAAAGACCGTTTGGATAAAGTAGAGGTAGAAATTAAAGAAATTCTTGGTAAACCGCTGAAGGATTGGTTAGCTATTGATTTCTTTGCGTTCCATGTGGGTTTGTATCGGCGGCGTCCTGTGATTTGGCAATTAACCTCTGTGAATTTTGCGCGGCGTAAATCCCATGTAGGTCGTTTCAATTGCTTCCTGTTTTATCTCAAGTTGGATAAGGATACCCTACATAAGCTGCGCAGTAAGTATTTGAAAAAACAGATTGATGCATTGAAGTGGGAGACAGAAAGGCTTCGACGGGAAATTACAGAGGCTAGAACTAGTGCACCCGCAGGTCAGACGGAGCTGGAACAGACGCTCGAGGTTCTTGAGGAGTTGACTGGATTTGATGAAGCTCTGGAGCGATTGGCAAGCCCACAACAGAAACCTAGTGTATTGAGTGCGAAGGCGAGTTGGGTGGAGCACAAGATAGCGGAGGTACGTGATCAGGGTTGGGCGCCTGTCATTGATTACGGTGTGCACGTAAATATTGAGCCTCTAAAGGAAGAAGGTGTTCTGCACAAGGCGGCGAGGCGGGTGAAGTGAAATCTTAACAACGTTAGATAAGGTGTTGCGAGAGTACTTACAGAAGAAATTCGAAAACAGTTCACTTCTAGTGTGGTATGATGTAGGAGGGACGCTCGAACCAATCTTAGAACATATTACACCTCAAGATGTGAAATTAATTAGGTTTGATGGGAGCTATCTTCGTATTCGAGTAGGGATTGAGAAGAGCAAGGACCTGAGCGAACCCCGCTTAATCTATGTGCCGCGTGAGCCTTTGAAAGAGAGTTGGTTGAGGGACTATGAGCTTTTTGGTGAAAGGTTATTGATGGACTTGCCCTCTGTGCTTTGGTCGATTCTCAAGGTGGAAAGGCAGCCTGAATTAGAATTAGCTCTCACGCGAGGCAACTGTAGAGCTCTTGTGAGCAGATCTAGTGAGGTGCTAGGGAAGTTCCCTATTCCCTTAGGTGTCCAACAATTAAAGAAAGCTTTGTTAGCTGCTGTGTTCGAGCAACATACTGCCTTTGATGTGAAGGAGGCAGTACTTCAATTTGTTATGAATGCTAATGAAATTCAACAAAAAATCAGTGCATCAAAATTAAGTGAATTCTTCAAAGAGGCGGTGGTTAATGCAGGCCTACGCGTTAAGGAGAAACTTGATCCAGAGTTATTTGCGGCAAGTATTTTACTTGCAGAGCTTGCAGTGCATTCCGAAGGGTGTGACTTTCCAGGGCTTGAGGATGTGATGCCTGAATGCACTTCATTGAAGCAGTGGGCAGAAGTTGCTCGAAGGTGGGCATCTGACACCAAGTATCAGGCGAGGTTCCAGGAGTGGTCTGAGAAAGTTGAGCGAACCTACGGTATTCAGAAACGAATCAGTGGATGTCAAGGGCTTGAGAAGGTTGAGAGCTTCAATGTGATTGATGATATTTTACTTGAAGAAGTCGCCGATTTGATTGCAGAAGTGGGAGTAAACGCGCTAGTGCAGCATGCACCCTATATTAATCGTGTAGTGACTGCTAGGTTAGGAAAGAATTGGGCAAGAAGTGGAATTGTAAAGGACTGGGGAGCGCTGCAAAAGTCACTAAAGCTCTATCCGAAGATTATCGAAATAACCAAAGAACTTGAACAGATGCTCAGTAAAGATTCACCCATCATTCGCCGGTACTTTGAAGAGTGGTGGACTATCGACCAACTCTACCGTGAGTTTGATGCCTCAACTAGAGGCACGAAAGGCCGCGCCGTAACAAGTCTAATCGAACCCTTAAAACGCCTTTACCAAAATTGGCTCGCAAAAATAAACAGCCATTTAACTAAAGTAGTGGTGAGCGCAGCAAAGTGGCCTCCAGACGGTTTCCTGTTCCAACCCGAGTTTTGGAGCCGTTTCATAAGAAGTGGGGAAAAAACCTGCCTACTCTTTCTGGATGCATTACGATTTGAACTCCAAAAACGCTTAATGGAAAAGCTAGAAGAGCGAGGGCACAACGTCACTCACACGTACATGCTGTCCACCCTTCCTTCGGTTACAGAGATCGGAATGTCCGCGCTCCTTCCACACAAACAGAGTATTAACTTGGATTATTCGAAAGGAAAATTGACTTTC
>CBDVBC010000142.1:0-5092 GCA_965372125.1 Candidatus Hermodarchaeota archaeon
GGGGTGCTATCAAGAGAGCCACTAGAAGCATTATAGGTGTGATTTTCAGTATTTTTCTCATAATCTTTCCTCTCGATAAATGGGTTAGGAACCCGTATTCCTAAGGTAACCCGTATTCCTAAGGTATAATTGTATTTGTCGACATAGGGTCCACCGTAGCTACTGTTACAGATGTGATTCTACCAATATCTTGCCTAGACTTTGTCCATTTAAATAGGATTTATTAGGGGTGATTATCTAGGAATGAATTGACGGGTGCTAAGAATGGAGTATATAGTAGTACTAGAGCCTGATATGGACGGCAAGGGCTTTGTTGCCTTCTGCCCTGCACTTCCCGGGTGCTTCTCCCAGGGAGACACGAGGGTGGAGGTGTTAGCCAACATCACAGAAGCGATAGAAGCCTACATCGAGAGCCTAAAACAAGAGGGGCTGCCTGTACCCTCTGGTGGAGCACAGGAAATCGCCTCAGTGAAAGTCCATGACTAACCTTCCGATCTTGTCTGGGAAAAGAGTCATAAGACTCCTCTCAAAAATCGGTTTCACCTTTCACCACCAGAAAGGAAGTCATGTGTACTGAAACTGGAAAAACATCCATACACGAGAATAGTGGTGCATGATCACAAGGAACTAAAAATAGGCTTGCTGTTAGCGATAATAAAACAAGCAGGATTAACGAGGGAAGAATTCATGGAACTCCTACAAGAGTGAATACTAGAGCCTAAAATCCCTGATTGATGAATCCGTCGTCCTACGCAGCGACGTTCCGCAATGTCGCCGAATAGCCGCTCATACTCCTCGTCTGTCATCGGCCAGGTTCCAAAGGAATCTTCTAGCCTCGCCGCCCGACGAGTCAATCGAAGTATCACATCCGAGAAACTCTCGCCTTTCCGTTTATACCTAGCCAGGGCTTCGTAGGCTTCCTTTCGAATCGTCAATGTCTTAGATGTCATATGTTAAAACATAAACATACACAAACCGATAAAAAAAATTTCGATACACTGCAAATCTTCGATACTCCACTGGCTCAGAGTTGACCAGGTCACACTCGGACGAGTTCTACTACCGGGAATAAAAAAGGGGGGAGGGAAGGAAGCCGCTCTGGGGCTACTTCCTCTTGCGAAGAAGTGGTGGAAGAAATTATCCTGCATGGTCGTGTCCGCAGGCCCTGGATGGGCATAGGGGGCTTCCCGGTCACCAGCCAGCTAGCCCGAACATACTCTCTCCCTGTAAACGAGGGAGTAGTAGTCGCCCAAGTGGTTCGTGGTGGCCCGGCCCATCGTGCTGGTATGCGAGAGGGCGACATCATCATCGGCCTAGACAAACAACCAATAACAAGGATGGAAGAAGTAGGACGACTGATTCAGCAGCGCGATATCGGTGACCGTCTAGATGTCGTTGTGGTTCGTGGTAGAGGACGAAGGGATCTTACTATACAACTAGGGGAAGTACCCACCTAGTAGTCGTTATCGTTGAGGCCTCACCTTACAATAATACTAGGTTTCCATCCAGTCTATTCCTGCCATGTAATCCGGTCCGAGAGTCTTCTTAGATCCAAAGAACCAGTTCTGGCGTTCTTTTGCTGAGGAGGGGTTGTCAATACTACTCCTTTGTCCAGTTGTATGATTCCAAGATTGGTGCAGGCAAGGAGCGGTGAGAGATCAATCTGGTCAAAACAGTTTCCTTGAAGCCGAAGATGTTGGAGGTCGGGGCATTGCTTGAGCGGTGATAAATCCACCAGCTGTAGCATGTTCCAGCTGAGATTGATATCCATGAGATTGTGGCAGTGGCCCAGAGGGGTCAGGTCTATGTGCTCTAGCTTGTTCCAATGAAGGTTCAGCTCCAGGAGCCCAGTACAATGCTGAAGAGGTGAAAGGTCTACCTCCCTCAACTGATTCTGGAAGAGCTGCAGCCATAGCAGGTCGGGAAGGTTACGGAGGAAGGCTAGATCTATCTTGTCTAGCGGGTTTTGCCAGAGCGCTAGCTTTTGGAGTTTAGGGCACCGGGCTAGATGTGACAAGTCAACGGAGGCTAGCTGGTTCTTGTAGAGGACGAATTCCATGAGGTTAGGACAACTCGCAAGCGCCGATAGATCCAGTGTCTCTAACCGCCCGCCCAGGACGAGCTGTTGGAGGTTAGGTAGGTGCCGCAGGTGCGACAGATCTATCCCTTCTGTCCAGTCTCCCCAGAGTTTGAGCCAAAGAAGGTGGGGGAAATGCCGTAGGGGTGCCAGGTCAATATGCTGGATGTCTTCCTCAGTGAGGGAAATTATTTTCGCGCTGGCGGGGAATGTCAGTTCTTGCTGCGTTCCGTCGTTGCTTCTGTAAGTGAAAGTGATTCTATCCACTGTTTTACCTCCAACCTAGGTGGGCTAGAATAATTACCTGCTTGTGTAATATGGTTATCTGCAAGGCGATTCACCATTGCTCCAGCAGCACAAGAGCAGATTCCATTGAGGGACTCGTTGACAACGATAAGTATTTCACCATCAATCAAGCAATAACTCCTACCGACTTGAGCTTCTTAATGGGATTGGCTATGGAGTATGAGCGAAGCGTCAAAGACTGGATCAAACTGTTGAAGAGTAACCCTGATTCTCATGTGAAGCGAAGGGCCGCTGAGGCACTAGCGAGGCTTGGGGATACGAAGGCAGTCAAACCCTTGATGAGTGCCCTAGGAAGTGACCCAGATAACACCGTGCGGGGAGCGGCAGCCCGAGCCTTGGGTGAACTAGGTGACAGACGTGCCGTCAAATCTCTCATATCTGCTTTACGAAATGATGTCAGCGTGGATGTGCGGAGTGGGGCAGCAGCCGCCCTAGGGAAGATAGGTGATACCCGTGCCCTCAAACACCTGATCTTTGTCCTGCAGCGCCATAAAGCGGTAGCTGCCCGTAGGAGCGCTGCCCTTGCCTTGGGACATTTTGATGACGAAAAAGCCCGTAGCCCCCTTGTGGGTTCCCTGCAACGTGACCCTTCGGTGGAGGTTCGGAGGAGCGCCGCTCAAGCCCTGGAAGGACATCTAGACCAGCTCGACCCCTCTAGGAGGGGTTTTATCGAGTCTATCATCCAGCAGCTCCTACCTGATCCGGTGGAGGAAACCCCAGAGAGGGTGGAAACGGTAAGAGCTGTTCGTGTAAAGCCAGCTGCTTCTCCTGTCAAGCGGAGGCTCAAGTGCCCTTCATGTGGGAAGTGGATCAGGAAGGAAGCCGAGGTCTGCCCGAAATGCAAGAAGCCCCTAAGTCGTTGTATGATTTGCCACAAGGTCATAGGACCGGGGGATGTCTTCACTGCGTGCCCCAATTGTGAGCAGCTCGCGCACCTTGAACACATGCAGCACTGGCTCAGCATCAAGAGAGTTTGTCCTCATTGCCAGCAGTACCTGAGTCCCCGGGACTTCGAGCTATGAGAGACCCAGAACCCCTGACACCGCTAGAAAGGGTGTCTTGCCTTGAACCCAGCGCTACCTCTAGGCTAGTCCTTCCATGTAATCTTGCCGAGATGGGGTCTGAGCCCCTCTGGAATCTGCTCTTTACCCTTAAGGCTTGAATCCGCTGTTAACTCTACTCCAACTCTGAATCGGCATTTCACGAGCCCCAGACAGGTGAAGAGAGGGGAAATATCAATCAGCTTGAACGGGTTTTCCCACAGATCTATTTCTTGAAGGTGCTGGTGGAATTCAAGTGACTGCAAATTTACTGTTCCCAGCTTGTTTCCATAAAGGCTTAGGATTCTGAGCTGGCGGCACTTCTCCAAGGGCGCTAGATCTATTTCGGTTAACTCATTAATGAAGAGGTTCAGTGTGTGGAGGGAACTGCAGCTCTGTAGGCCGGCTAGGTCGAGGCTCATCAGTATGTTAGTTGAGAGGTCTAGCATTTCTAGGTTTTTTGTGTGTTCTAGGTGGGCTAAATCGACCTTGGCCAGCTTATTCCCAGCCAGGCTCAAGCTTCGGAGTTCGCGGAAGTCCTCGAAGCACCCTAGATCGATTCCTACAAGCCCAAGTTTCTCAAGATGCAACCTTGTGAGGTTTTGTGGGTAATTGACGGAGTATTCCTTGCCCTCCTTAGTCATGAAGCACAGACCAGTTGTTCCCATGCCAGCCTTCCACCAGGTTATCTTATCCCTCATCTTCTGCAACGCGATGGGCATTTCAGCATCCTGTAAGCTAGGATTAGCGGTCAACGTGACATGTTCATCCACAGTGAAGTGCTCCAGCAGGGGAGCTGAGAAAAGCGGTGACACATCAGCCTTCCACAGCTTGTTCCTGTAAATGTCAAGGTTTAGGAGCTTCCTGCAAGACTTTAGGGGTTTCAGGTTAAGCGCCGACAACTTGTTTTCCCGGAGATTGACCGACCGGAGGCCCTCACAAGCTTTTAGGGGTTTTAGGTCAACCCTTAGTAACCCCAACCAGCTGAGGTTCAGTTCCCTGAGGTTTTCACATGAGCCAAGGGGTGACAGATCCACGGATGCTAGCTGGTTCCAGCTCAGGTCGAGGGCCCGAAGGCTGGAGCAATCCGCAAGCGGAGTGAGGCCAATTGACGTGATGTCACGCCTTGCCAAGTCGATTCTAGTCGCTGTTATAGGCAGCTTGACGCTTTGTTCTCCGCCTTCCTTGACCTTAAAATGAAGACTAAAGGAAGTCACAGTAAATCACTCCAGCAGAAATGGACGACAGGGCTTTCTCGAGTACACTAAGAATTCCCTTCCTTAAAAACATAAAAGACACCACGATGATATTGACACCTTACTTGAGTATTCCTTAAGAGCCGCTGAGAACCCTTAAATTACCCAGTGAAAAAGGCAAGGTCATGCTATTAGGGGAACTTGGACGAGTCCATGAGGCTCTTGATTATCTTGAGCAGGCTCTCACCATTTGTCGCGAGATTTACGACCGCCATAAAGAAAAACTACTTTTAACCATAATCGAGAAAGTAACCCAGAAATTAGGGCTCTCGTAGGTTTAAGGAGGGGTATTAGTTGGGTGTTTCTAGCGTGGACCTTCGATACGTCTGCGGCGACGATGGCGTATCTGAAACCCACCAAGGATGTAGCGGACAATCACAGGAGCGCTTGATTGAGAAAGGTTAGGTGTGCTG
>CBDVBC010000143.1:0-5086 GCA_965372125.1 Candidatus Hermodarchaeota archaeon
GTCTGTGTGCATGGCTAGCTGGAAGGTGACATTCACTGGTGATGCTGTGGAGTTACCGTTCATCGCTACATAGCTGAGGTCGGCTTCTTCTCCGATGTCGATGTCGAAGGGGCTGAGGCTTGTTTCGACGAACTCGACGCCGGTCACAGTAGCGTTATAGCCGAAGAAGAAGTTAGCGTAGGCCTCAGCAGCTGTGCTTGCATAGGCTACCTTGGTGATGTCCTCTGCGTCCACAAGACCCACATAGGTCAGGGTTTCGATGAGGGAGTCAGCTACATGGGATTCAGCGTAGACCGGGAACAGGTAGACTAGCCTGCCGCTCAAGGGTACGAGGAGTCGGTTGCCGATCCTGTAGGGTTCGAGGAGTACCAGGTCTTGTCTGGCTTGTTGTTCGAAGCTTTCGATGGCAGCGTCGACGCCGAACACGGGGCTGATTGGTGTCTGCGTAGCGGGATCTACAGTGCCTGCCCTGGCAAAGACCGTACGTCCCACCTCTGGTCCGTTAAAGAAGAGGTAGAACCCGGCCATCTTCATGGCTTCGTGCTGTATGTATCTGACTGCCTGATAACCAACCCATTTGAGGGAGCCGTTCTCGGGGTAGAGAACATAGTGTACGCTGGGTTGTGAGTGGGGTTTCTCGAAGAAGTCTGCTTGACTCCTCCAAATCCAGGGGTCGGTCACGTGGTACTTGAAGTCTACTTCGAGCTGGGCGTCGATGAGGTCCTCGGGGTATCGGAGCTGTTCGGTGAGCCAGGCAGGAGCATCAGTCCAGGGGTACCAGGATTCGTACATTCTTTCTATGAAGAACTCTGCGGGGTCTGCGTTGGGGTTGCGGATCCAGCTGATTTCACCGTCGGCACAGTTGACCAAAGCGAAGCCGAGGAGCCGCAGGTAATCATTCTGGGCATAGTGTAGTTGGAGGTCAAAGGCACTGAATATTGGGATGCAGTAGTAGACTTCATGAGATATCCGGTCAAAGACAAGGTATGGGTCGTAGTCAGTATAGAGGAAGGGCAGAAGTACTGTTTGTACTCGTTCCACGACATTTCTATGCATGAGGACGTTGGCGACAGGGTCTGCGAAGCTGAGCCAGGCAAAGCTGAGGTCCCCGATGGACCAGGCGATCTTCTTGAGAGCTAGCTCTGCTCCAGAAAGGATGTAGTCGGGTTCGCCCTCCCAGCTATGAGCACCGGTTTCCGGGGCTATGCTCGAGTCAACCACGACGAAGCCTTCATATCCGTCCGCGAAGCCGGGCGCAGCTTCCCCGTAGTAGATCGGGAAGTTGGCGTTTACGCCGAAGGTGCTCTGAAACTGGCTGGGAGTCAGGAATTCGCCGGATTGACTGCTGGCATCGAGGGCTGTCGCGCCTTCACTATGAGTGTAGAGGAGGTATTCGCTGTGGAAATCATCCCGGGTGGGGGGTGACAACGCATAGGGGGCCATCCAGTATTCGCGTCCTTGCGAGTAGACAATATCAGAATCGGCCAAGGCCATCCAATTCGCAAGGGTTTGCGAGCGCATTTTGTTACGGCTTGCCGTGAAGTCCCAGAGCCTAGCATGCCCTAGTACCTCACCGTCTGAGACACCTGTGTCGTTGACAAGTGATTGGTATGGTAGTTCCTCGACGTTTAGGCCTCCCGCCCAGTTTGAGAAATGGAGTTCCTTTGTCATCAGTGGATCCCAGTGGCCTTCTTTCCACATTTGCCCCTGTAGGGGGCCGGATACTAGGTATCCTGTGTAGAGGCCGGGACCGAGAATCAACGCTGCTGTGGCGATTCCCAGGATCACGCCGATTTTGGTGTTGAGGCGGGGGACATCGCCTGCTCGTCCGTATTTGCCGAAGACAGTCAATCCGAAGGTGATGACTGAGAGGGCGCAGAAGAAGACGAACATTATCAGAAGCCATAATACGTAGAATTGGGTCCCAACGTCTACTTCCAGGTAGGGAACGTTCAGGAGTCCCCAGAAGAGCCCGAGTACGACGAGGAAGAAGACGGAGGCGAGGAGTCTGACTGAGGGATGCTGTGTGGCTTGACCGATTCGGGCGATGTAGTGTACTAGGTCGAGGGCCACGCGGGTGCCGATGACTGCGAGGAGTAGGGTCATGAAGATCATGAAGATGGTGTATTGGACTTCTATGGTGGACACTAGGTTTGCTACTGTTGCTGTGGATGCGCCGGGTGTGAATATGAGTGTGAGGGCTTGTGGGATGCTGCCCCAGTTGCCCACGCCCGTGTTGGATGCCTGGGTGAGGAGGGCGAGTAGGCGCATCTGGTCGGTGAAGATGAAGGTGACCATTAGGTAGGTGGCTCCGAATAAGGCTAGCTTGTACCCTGCTACCAGGAGCTTGTGTGGCTTCCGGCTGCTTCTTTGGTCTGCCCCGAACCATAGGAGGTTGAGAACCTTTGATTCCCAGGGCATTCCAGCTATGGTGACTATGGCTGCGATGGGTATGCCCACTGAGAAGAGGAGTCCGTTGATGGTGAAGGTTGCCCACCATGACACACCTGCCTTGTTGATGTACATCACGTCGAGCATCTTCCAGTCAAGGAATAGGTTCTGTACGGCGAAGACGCCGCCTATGACAATAGCTGCAATCACTGCGATGACGATCACTAGTACGAAGAGTTTCCGTGGCATGGAGATTCGTAGGGTAGGTCTTTCAAATGGACTTGATTGTTGGTTAGAAATAGTTTTTTCCACCTTATGTGATGGTTGAGCTAATAGTGGGGCTGGTTTCCGCTTAAGTCTTTTGAACCATCACCCGTTGAGCCCCTCAGTCTAGGCAAAGGTGGTCAACACCTAGGTTTCTTTCTGGCGAAATACATCAAAGAGGGGGATTCTATCATGTCATAATTGGGGGTAGAAGTGCTGGGCAAATTCGGCGAGCACTCTTTCCTGTCCTTGGGTTTCTAGTGAGCAGGGTCGGTGTTGGCGTATCACTCGGATAGCCTTATCGGCGCTCATACCTTCGCTGTGGATTATGTAGGCGGCGAGGAAGGTGCCTGTCCTGCCGCAGCCCAAGTAGCAGTGCACACAAAGGGGTAGGTTTTTGCTGCTGCAATCATCGACGAGCTTGACGAATTTCCGGAGCTGCTCAAGGGTAGGAGTACCGTATGGGGGAACATCATAGTGGTGGTATGTGAGCCCGACACTTGTGACATCCGTTTCGTCGAGGGTTTTATCCATGGCTGTGACTAGAACTCGGATGCCCTTTTCGAAGAGCCATTTTAGGTCGCTGAGTCCCCGGGGCAGGTTCGTTCCTGCCAGGACACCGGGGATAATGTAGCTGAAGTTATGCAAGGTAATGGACCTCAAGCTTTTTTCTGTGGGTATTATTATTTCGGGTTGGTGTTTCTTCTCTTAATTTATCTGTTCTGGTTCTCTAGCGATTGCGAACTCCTGGAGCCGCTGTTTCTGCTCCCCGTTTGGTTCTCTCCAACAGATAAACCGGTTGATGCCCCGGAAGAGCTTCCGCATCTTCTGGAGAGCATTGTCAGCGTCGAGGTTCTCGCTGTGGATTAGGTAAGCTGTAAGGAAGGTTCCTGCCCTACCGCAGCCAGCCTTGCAATGGACCAGGACCGGCAAGCCCTTGGCACGGTACTCGTCAACAAGCTTTACGAACCACTCGAGCTGTTCGAGGCGTGGAGGCGTATGGTCGATGACTGGCTGGTGATGATAGGTGACGCCCTGGGACCTGAGGAACTCAACAGCGTCAGGGGTGAGGGGTTTCTCCGTTGTGCTTACGATGACACGAATTCCCTCTTCAACAAGGAAAACAAGATCCCTACGCTTCTTCGGGATGTTGGACCCAGCAAGAACACCTTTTATTTGCCAGCGGAAATTCCTCAAAGCACACACCTCAAAGGAGGACTATTGTCGAGCGAATTCACGTAACTTATCCACCTGAGCCTCGTTGGGTTCGTTGTAGCCACGGTATCCAGGCTGGAATAAGCTGCGGACCTTATCAACAGCTTCATTAACACTCATTCCTTCGCTTATCAGATAAGCAGCAAGGAAAGTGCCGGTTCGACCAACCCCCGCCCAACAATGGACTACTACTGGTGTACCTTCTTCACGACATTGTCGGACGAGTTCTACAAATTCTTCGAGCTGGGCCTTCGTTGGGGGTTTAAAGTCTCTAACTGGAAAGTGGAAGTACCTCATTTTGAGAGTTTCCTTAAGGTACTTGACCTCTTCATTGCCTAGAGGCTCTTCCGTCAAAGAGACCAAGACGCGGACACCCTCTTTATGAAGGGACTGTAGGTCACTCAGTCCTTCGGGACGGTTTGTCCCCGCAAGAACTCTTGGTATTTGCCAACGAAAATTTTTCAAAGAATCTACCTCAGAGGACGATTACATTCACAAAACCATATATGCGTATTTCGGTTATCACTAGTGCGTGACTAAGCTTACTCCTCTCCGGAGTCTTCATCGTAGTCCAGGGAGAAGGTTTTCTCAATCCAGCCCTCAACGCTCTGCCCTTTACCTGGACCGGCACCCCGCGAGGGGCCACGCTCACGCTGCTCAGCCATCTTCGGGGACAGGTCACGGACTGCCGTAATGTCGCCCTCATTAACATCGAACTCGTAGACGGTCCTATAGCCCATTGGCCTCTGGAAACCCATATGCACATAGTATTTGCGCATGAAATCCTTACCTATCATTAGATGCCCAGTGAATCGGGTTTTAAGCCCAAGACCCCTATAGGAATACTTGAAGAACCGCTCACCAGGACCAGCCTCAACCCCATTGATCGTTGGAGGCGACTCCCGGGTATTCACCTCCAAGGCCTCCAGTAGCAACTCCTCCCCCACGATCTCAAAGGTCAAAACGTAACCACGCCAACAAGCCGTACAGGATCCAAAGGGTTCTAGCCCAAACTCCTCAGGTGTGGGAAGGCCCTCACCCTGCCTCCTTAACAGAGCGAACACATCATCCTTGTACAAGACACTATCGGGAATCTGACCAGTCACGAAAACACCTCATTGTTCTGCTCATAGATTTTGGCTGTTCCTCGAATAACAGGTGAGCATACTTATATGCTTTCGAATACTAGTATTCAGAGGATGCCCATGACAACGTA
>CBDVBC010000144.1:0-5033 GCA_965372125.1 Candidatus Hermodarchaeota archaeon
TTGAAACAATATCTAAAGGAGGTCAACGAACATTGACCCTTGCACCAGAGGCTGGCTCGCAACGGTTACGCAATGTCTTAGCAAAAGGGATTTCTGACACAGATTTCCACGAGACCATGGAAGCAGCGATTAAAGCGGGCTTCAATCAGTTCAAGCTTTACTTCCTCCTCGGTTTACCCACGGAAACCGAAGAAGATATCACTGCGATATCCAAGTTCAGCAAGAGCCTTCTCAAACTATCACCACATCGTCATAGACTCCACGTAAGTGTTTCACCTTTTATTCCCAAACCTCACACACCCTTCCAATGGTGTGGTCTTGCACCGCTGTCTTTATTGAAGAAGCGATTGTCAAAACTCAAAAAAGAGCTTCGTATTGGTAGAATAAAACTTGATTTAGCAAATCCGCGGTGGAGTATTATTCAGTCTGCTCTTTCAAGGGGAACGACTGAAATAGCCCACGTTATTCTTGCAGTAGCGAAAGAAAGAAGACAGACGGCAGGAGTGTGGTTCCGTGCTGCAAAAGAACTGGGAATCAACTTAGAAGCTTTGGCGACTAAGCAACTCTCTCCGGAGGACTCGATGCCTTGGGAAGTTCTGGATGTAGGGCTCGAACGTAATATTTTATTGCGTAGATTCAGAAAGCTAACCTGATTATTGTCACAGTTAGGTGAGTATGTTGGTGAAGGAAAAGAGCGAACAACGTAGAAAAAAAGAAGATGAAGGACAGGCTTCAAAAACAGAGAGAACGTATTCGAAGACTGATCAATGGCAGCAATTTCGAAGACAGTTCCCCCATATCGCGACAGAACTTGAAGCTTCACAATCTCGCGTGCGTATTGGAGGAGTACGCTGGGAGGAAACCGAGCGTACCCCAGTAGACGCATCATCCTCTCGTGGAAAAATTGCTAGTTATTCACCGGATCCAATTGAATTCATTCGTCGTTGTGAAACTAAAGAACAAGCCCTTGAAATTATCGCCTTCTTAGAAGAAAGTAAGGAAATCGATGTAGTCTATGCTGAATCTCTGAGGCATCAGCTCCAAACTCGTGGTCTTCAGAGTTTTGGTCCGAGAAAAACTCCGGGTCATTACGATCGGGAAGGTTAACGACTAATGAGTAGCAGCTGCCGCTACTATGCGAATAATATCATTAGCTTGGAGTTCGTAACTCTCACCTAGCCGCTTCTTAGTACGAGCATCTATGGCATGGATAAAGGTTTCACCAAGATCTGTATGTATCTTGTATGCCAATTGTCTGGCTGTTGTACCTTTAGGAACCAGATAAACATCTGGGAGTACATTCCCGTCATGGTCGCTTAACTTCTCCACATCTTCAACTGGATAGACTGGGATTAGCTGGAGCACATCGAAAACAATCGTATTGATAACGTGTTGTACACCAGTTGATCCGTATTTATCTAGAATTTCTTTTTGTACGCGTATAAGCTGTTGCTTCTCGGCTTCGCTTAGAGCTTCAGAGCGAAGTATTTCAAATCGTGAATCTCCCGGCTGGTATTCTATGGTGCCCTTCTCACCTAATGTTCGGAGCGCGAATTCACTGGCTGCGCTACAAGGAACGACTTGGTAATCCGGCATCTGTTGAAGGTTCTCTAAATGAGCGGCCGCTTGTGGGCGATCCATTTTATTTGCCGCTATTATCATCGGTTTTGCACGGCGCCTCAATAATTGGCTAAAAGTGAGGAAATCAGATTCAGACCAGCTTGTGGGCTTCTTTATTTTCAGCTTGGCTTCTAGCATCGCTGCTCGGATTGCTTTTTCCTCTATATTTAGACCAGAGAGTTTCTCCACTAGTAGGTTACTGAGGCTTAGTCTTTCAGTTTCTGCTCGTCGAGAGATTCGGCGCCAATCTCGCTGAATAATCTGGACAATCCACATTGAAATTTCACGATCTAGAAACTCTACATCTTGGCAAGGATTCCAAGCGCCAGGTTCAACATCACGTCCCTCAGCATCAAGTGACCCGGAAGCATCAACGACGTGAATGAAGGCATCAGCGCGGCTCAATTCGTCAAGGAATTGGTTTCCTCGCCCGCGTCCAGCGTGTGCGTCTGGTACTAATCCTGCTACATCCAGCATATCTACTGGAACTAACCGTTTTCCCTCCCGGCACACTGAGTTCTGTGGATTGTCTTTCACTCCAAACTCTTTGCATACACAATCGACCCGTACAAAGGCAGTACCTGGATTAGGCTCGATTGTTGTGAAAGGATATGCACCGATTTTCGCTGCCGTACGACACGCAGCGTTAAGGAATGTCGATTTTCCGCTACTAGGTTTGCCTACAATTCCAACGAGCATACTTACCCACCTGCCTACAATATATGGAATGTCCATAAGATAAATCAGATTGGTTTTCCCTCTTTGATACTTGAATCCCCTTTAGGTGAAAATGATGGTGCAAAAGAGCCGAGTCTTAGTAACAGATTCTATCCATAAAGATGCTATATCTCATATGGAGGCGTCCGGGTTGGATGTTGTGATTCGTACAGATATCTCCGCTGATGAATTGAAACAAGTTATTGGCGGGTTTGAAGCAATTGTTGTACGGGGTCGAACAAAGGTAACAAGTGAGGTTATTGCAGCTGGTCAGCGACTGAAGGTTATTGGGAGATCAGGTGTGGGATTGGATAATGTTGACCGGACGGCAGCCAAAGAGCGTGGCATTCACGTTGTGAATTCCCCAGAAGGTCCCTCAGTTTCTGTTGCCGAATTGGTATTCGCTCTAGCCTTCAATGTTCTCCGAAAAGTGTCCTTCGCAGATCAGGGGATGAGGGTTGGTAAGTGGCTGAAAAAAGCTTGTAAAGGAAGCGAACTAAAGGGAAGAACGCTCGGCATCGTCGGATTTGGTTTTATCGGTGAAGAAGTGGCAAAGCGAGCTCTAGCCTTTGGTATGACTGTGTTAGCCTTCGATATACTCAAAGATCGCATAGAAGTGATTAAAAAAATAGGTGCTGAGTATAAGCCCCTCAAAGATTTGATAGCTACTTCAGATATTCTATCAGTCCATGTACCTCTGAACCCCAAGACAAAGGGACTCATTGGAACAGCCGAAATTGCTACGATGCGAGAGGGGGCAATAATAATCAACACATCCAGAGGAGGTATCGTTGACGAGAAAGCACTTTACAATGCTCTAGTCTCTGAGAAACTTGGAGGGGCAGGCTTAGACGTGTTTTCCGAAGAGCCACCACACCAAAACGAGCTACTCTGTAAATTAATCGCTCTCCCCAATGTTGTGGCAACACCGCACATCGGGGCAATGACTTGGGAGGCCGAACTTTCTAACTCGATGATAATTGCGGAAAAAATTTTGAAACATTTGAAGCGATAACCAGCAGAACCAATCAGTGCTTCCCGAAGCTTTTTTATAGTGTTTGGCGGTTCGCTAACTCCAACTGCCGTTCTTGGGAGGTCCACTGCTTAACCTCCCTAATTCTAATGCGGCTCTTACCCGAATACCCTTATCTAACGGAGATGTAGAACCAGTGTACAAATATGTTGGAGAACTGTACGCGCGTCACGAAAAGAACTTAAAGGAACTGATTTGGCAGCGCTTAATAAAATGGCGAAAGCAACCAGCTACGGTTCGAGTCGAACGTCCTACTCGTATTGACCGCGCTCGCCAGGCAGGCTATCGAGCTAAACAAGGTTACATCATTGTGCGTCAGAGGATAACTCGGGGTTCTAGACGAAAGCCTCGACCAACAATGGGGCGAAAACCGAGAAAAATGGGAACAGTAAAGATCACACCAGGTAAGAGTCGGCAATGGATAGCAGAGGAACGTGCAGCCCGTAAATATCCTAATCTTCGTGTTATCGGCTCCTATTGGGTGGCTGAAGATGGTAAACATAAATGGCACGAAGTAATCTTAGTCGATCCAGCGCATCCCGTCATCAAGGCTGATTCCCGAATTAATTGGGTCTGTGACCCAGTGCACAGAGGTCGTGTATTCCGAGGGTTATCACCCGCTGGAAAGACCTCGCGAGGTCTACGAAAACGCGGGACTGGCGCTGAGAAGGTTCGACCGAGTATCCGTGCTCACAACCGGCGAGGCAAGTAATAGCGTTTATAGAACGAGTCTGAGGGAAGGAAATGCTGGTGTCAGAACCAGGACCAACCCGCTTCTTAGCCAATACATTTGTGCATGCTACCGAAGATGAGGAAAAGGTTCTAGCTGCCATTAAGACACTTCTAAAAGAGGAAGTATGGGAGACTGTACAAATTAAGCGCAAATCACTGAGAGGACACTTTCACAATCCTCTAATACGATTCACAGTCACATTATGTGACCGCTCCCTCATTGTACAAACCCTACAATTCATTGGTTCTCAAATCTCATCACAGGAACGAGAATATCTGCAACAGAGTCTAGACTTGCATTATGATGGTAAGAGACAACTTTTTCTACGATTTGATAAGCAAGCGGCTGCAAGTGGCACCCTTCGGTTTATTAAACAAGGCGACGCAATACGATGTGCTGTTAAATTTTCGGGTCAAAAATTTAACATTGAAACCCTACGAGAGCTTTGTAAAGGATTCAACCTACTTTAGGTCGGTGCTGAATGCGATTCTTTGATTTCCATGTCCATCTAACGAAACCAACGATTGCAGCTTCTTTGAGTAAGTTCTGTACCATCGCTCAGGAGCTAGGGTATTCAGGTTTGGGCGTTGAAACATCAACACACTTTCCAGAAAACCTATGTGAAAACTACCACTTATTTCGACGGCTAACACTTTCACTTCCCAATGCTGCTCGACTGAAATTTCACGCGAAAAAGAAGCGGAATAAAACCGATCTTCTGATAGTTCAAGGTCGCACTAAACCGATTTGTTTGGCGGCGATAGCCGCCTCTGATGTTGACATGGTTATGTTTTATGACATCGAAGATTTTGGGGTGGTTGATTCTCTAGTTGCTCGAACGCTCTCCAATCAGGAGATGCTAGTCGAGGTTTGCCTGGGTGGGCTTATTCAATCATATGGACCGAATCGGTCCCGGTTAATGCGATCTAT
>CBDVBC010000145.1:0-5027 GCA_965372125.1 Candidatus Hermodarchaeota archaeon
TTGAGTAGAACCTTTCCCTCTTTGTCACCACTGTATTCGAGGTATCTTTCTATGAAGTAGTCTGCGAGATCTCTTCTGCCGTGAAAATCCATGTCCATCGCGAAGAACGCTATCTCGGCAGTTATATCGATGGAGGCGTAGGCCTCGTTGAACTCTAGGCAGTCAAAGATCTGCGGACGCCCGTCAATGACAAAAACGTTACCTGAGTGCAGATCACCGTGGCAGCGCTTAATCCGTCCCTCCTTGATTCGCTGAAGAAATAGGGGGCGCTGCTTCTCAATGAAACTCTCGACACTCGCCATTACAAAGTCAAAGTCTCTGCGGCCTATCACTATCCCTACAAACTGTTCGATTTGACTGAATTGTTCATTCCACCGTTCAGCTAGTTTGTCTGGCACTGCATAGGAGGATATCTGTTCACTTGTTTCTGCCTTTGCATGGAATTTCACAAGGCTAGCTGCAAGCTGGTCAACTATATCCCGAGTGACCTCCCCTCGTTTAAGACGATCTGACATCAACCCATCAGAAGGCAGCTGAATCATCTTCAGCACCCACTCCACGACGTTACCTTGCCCACCAATCCGGATTTCACCGTTCTGTTCCTTTACCGGTAGAACCTCAAGGTACATTTCTGGGGCTATGCGCTGATTCAGCTTCAACTCGTGCTCACAGTAATACTTCCTCCTCTCCAGGGTTGAGAAATCCAGGAAATCAAACAACACCGCCTTCTTGACCTTGTAAGCGTACTCTCCCGTCAGGAAAATATAGGAAATGTGGGTCTCGATTAGCTTGATGGGCTTCTCGGGAAGCTCGCCGTAAGCCTCTGGCTTCATCAATGCATTAACAACTGCTTCTTGGTCCATAAACTACATTATCATCCTTTGCTTAAAATGGATATCTGCAAACCCGTGGGAAGAGAGGGCAGCAAAGAATAACGATTTATATTAAGGGTACACAATGCATAGGTATTCTCTAGGAAGGTGATAACAAAATGGAAAAGCCTTGGCTAAAGTTCTACGAGCCCAATGTCCCCGCAGAAATCGAGATTCCCGATATTCCCCTCCAAGCCCTCCTCGAAAACGCTGCCCGCGACTTCCCAGACAACATCTGCTGCGTTTTCCTCGGCAACGAACTCAAATACAGCGAAATCAACGAAAAAGCCGACCGCCTAGCCACCGCCCTCGTCAAAATGGGCATCAAGCAGGGCGATGTCGTCGCAATAATTTTGGGAAATATGCCCCAGTTCCCCATCGCCTTCTTCGGCATCCTCAAAGCCGGCGCGATAGCCACACTCGTAAACCCCCTCTACACACCACCAGAGACCAAGTTTCAACTAAACGACTCCGGAGCCAAAGCCCTTATCGTCATCGATATCATGCATGATGGCTTCGCTAAAATTCGGGATGAAACAGGCGTCAAACACACCATTGTAACAACCATGGCTGACGCTTTCCCTGGTATGCGAGTATCCTTTACGCTCCCCGAAGTTCCGGGTTATCATCTCTGGGGCGAACTTCTCGAAAAGACCAAGCCCAAACCACCCAAACTAAAGATTGACACAAAAGAAACACCGGCTACCCTGATCTATACTGGAGGAACTACAGGCACTCCTAAAGGCGCAGTAATCACTCACCGAAACCTCGTCGCGAACGCCCATCAGTGTAGGGCCTGGATTTCCTTCGCTGAACGCGGCGCAGGCGATGCCACTCTGGGAGTCCTACCCTTCTTCCACTCCTTTGGACTAACCGTGTGCATGTTGAACACGATTCTGCTTGCGGGTAAAATCATTCTTCACCCTCGCCCGGACATTGATCAAATACTCAGGGATATTCCGAAATACAAAGTGAGGTTCATGCCAGGAGTTCCCACGCTATATGTCTCTATGATAAACAACCCGGACCTTGCCCAGCATGACCTTAGTTCCTTGACTGCCTGCCTTTCTGGTGCCGCACCACTACCCATGGCAGTAGCCAGGAAATTTGAAGAAATTGCTGGTGCAAATCTAGTCGAAGGATTCGGATTAACAGAAGCCAGCCCGGTAACTCACGCGAATCCAATTCAGGAGAAACCCCCCTTTGATAAGCAGCGCGAAGGCTCCATCGGTGTACCCTTTCCCAACACTCTAGCGAAGCTTGTTGACCCAGAAACCGGTAAGGACGTTCCCATCGGCAAGATTGGCGAACTGATAATCAAGGGTCCCCAGGTAATGAAAGGCTACTGGCAGAAACCTGAAGAAACTGCCCACCAGCTACGTGACGGCTGGCTCCACACCGGCGACATGGCCCGAATGGACGACGACGGCTAGTTCTATATAGGGGACAGGTTAAAGCAGATGATCGACCGGTCCGGCTTCAAGATTTATCCGCGTCAGGTGGAGGAGGTTCTGTTTGAGCATCCTGCAATTGCAGATGCATCAGTATGCGGTATCCCCTCCGAAAAGCGGGGCGAAGCAGTGATAGCGTTCATTGTCCTGAAGGAGGGCGTAACCGCTACAGTAGAAGAGATTAGAGCCTACTGCAAGGAACGGCTTACCTATTACAAGGTCCCAGAATTCATCGAGTTCCGAACTGAACTACCTAAAAGTATGGTCGGGAAGACACTCCGGCGGGTATTACGAGAGGAGTATTTGGAGAAGCAGGGTAAACCGTGAGCAAATAATCACGCTTGATAGGTCCTGTCAAGGACCTGAGCCTTTCCCTGCCATAGTTGTCCGTGTACCTTCGGTAACTGTGTGCTCTCACGTCAAGTGGTGTGAACGCCATCTCTAGCAGTGCGAATCCGAAGTTGTTGGTGAAGCGTGAAGTATTAGTGAGAGTGTACAGGGAGCATACTAACTGTTTGGTGTACGCCATGAAAAACAAATTTCATTTAGCATTAGGAGTAATTGGCGGCATCCTCATGATTCTCTCTGGAATGATTGGTGGTGCAGGATTGTGGGGATGGCTACTTGGTTGGGCACTGTCAATAGTGACGGTAGCGCCCGAAGTTCTGTTAGTGTTGACTATCTTTCTAGCGGTGTTGAACTTTATCGGAGGATTTGGCGGCTTCGTAGTTATCCTAGGATCCATTCTCTTCTTAACCGATCATGTTCGAGCCGGAAAATTCATCGTAAGCATCGGAGCAGGATTGGGCATACTTGGCCTCTTTTTCCACTACTATGGGATTATTACGACCCAGGCTTGGCTGGCAGCTATACTTCTCATACTTATTCCAGCACCAGGCATCCTTGGGTGCATTTTCGCACTTTTCGCCCAGTTCAAAGCAAAGGTTTCTGAGAGTCCAGCGACACCCTCATTTGGTGCTGAAGATTGACATCTGGTGGTGAGCAGCACTCCTTTACAACCGTAATCGAGCGGGTCCGGGACTTCGAGTTCCTAGTCCGCTTTGATAAGGAGCACTACGCGCCATTGACGATTGATGAGCCGGAGCCCTTGGGACGTGATTCAGAGCCTAACGCGAGCCGGGTACTATCAGCGGCTGTGGGAAACTGCCTGTCGGCTAGCTTGATGTTCTGCTTGCAACGCAGCAAACTAGGGGTCAAGAGTATCCGCGCCGAGGTGACAACGGATATCACCCGAAATGATGAAGGTCGCTGGCGAGTCGGTCACATCCAAGTGCAGATTTCTGTAGCAACGGAGGAACAGGATGCGAAGCGGTTCAAGCGGTGCATCGACATCTTCGAGAACTACTGCATAGTCACAGCATCAATTCGCCAAGGCATCCCGGTCGATGTCTCGGTAGTTCCCATTGACACCTAAAACAAGCATCCCAGCCTTATGGGGCTCAACCGGCATGTTTGGTTGCTGTTTCCTACAATTGGCGCGTTAAATATCTGAGGTGACATAAGGTTTATCTCTGTATTTCTCTATGTTTATTCAGTAGTTTATTCGGAGATTGATTTTATGGCTGAGCCGCCCACCTCATCACCTGCCTCAAGTGAGGCAGAACTGAAACGTATAATTCAATATCTTGCGCAAATTTATCAAACCCAGAAGAAGATGGGTGAACAGATCACCGCAATGAGCCAATCCGGTGCCCAGACAACCCAAGCAGTACAACAGCTAGGTCAACAGATAGCCCAGATTCAAGACTCCATCACAAAAACTGGTGGCGGCGTCTCTGAAGCACAAATACAGGGCGCAATCGTTCCTATCTTGCAGAATCTGATCGAAACCCTAGACGGCCGGGTTAGAAGTATTGTCGCCGAGATGATTATTCCGGAATTAAAAGCGCCAGCCGCCACCTCTGCTCCAGCTCTAGCACCAGCAACTACTTCTGCAGCAGCTCCAGCGCCTGCGCCAGCAACTACTTCACCTGCGGCTTCCCCTGCGAGCCTTCGGCGCCCATCTGATATCCCTGACCACCGTGTTGCCACCGTTGTAGAATCTTTGCAGGATGTCCTTGTGCAACTGAGAAGGCGGGAGAAAGTTCAGAAGGAGTTCATGAAAGACTTACTAGAGCAGGCGCGTGACGTGACTATGAACAATCTAGCAAGCCGCGCCGTAGCCGCGAGAGTATTCAAAGAAATCATTGCCTTAACCAAATCCAGCCCTACCGATATACCAAAGGCCACCCTGGAAATAATCCTCGAGAAACTTGACGGCCTGATCTTCCATATAAGAAAATCGCAGTGAAAGGCAATAACTGCTTCAGCACGAAGCCTCCACTCCTCTTGAAGGACCACCCGATTACCACTATTTGTAGTCGTGGGTAGGTTCTGCTACATTTTAGGCTATGATTAAATAACGCCTCTACGCAAGGATGAGCTAGTTTACCTCAAATTGAGTCGATTGCAATGACGGAGGCTAAAGAGGAATCCAAGCCAGAACGGGAATCGCCATCTCGTGGCCAAAACGAAACCACCAACAAAATAGTCGAGCTTATCCGGATGCGCCGCAGCATCCGCCACATGACCGGCGAACGAATCCCAGACAAAGACCTCGAACTCATCCTCGACGCTGCACGATACGCCCCCTCACCAGAGAACATGCAGCCAATGCGGGTTGTGTTGCTGCGGAACGACGAGC
>CBDVBC010000146.1:0-5023 GCA_965372125.1 Candidatus Hermodarchaeota archaeon
CACGCTCAACTCAGTATCTGCTATACGATTAGCCCAGTTCACAATGTGGAGTCATTCGTGGAGCTCGCAAAGACATTGGAGGGGATGGACGCTGATTCGATTTGTATCAAGGACATGGCCGGTCTGTTGAGCCCCTTTGTTGCTCGTGAGCTGGTGACCCGTCTAAAAGAGGAAGTCAGTGTTCCCATCCAGCTCCACAGCCACTACACCAGTGGGATGGCTAGTATGGTCTACTTGGAAGCCATCCAGGCAGGAGTGGACATCGTAGACACTGCGATTTCACCCTTAGCGCTTGGCACCTCCCAACCGCCCTGTGAAACACTTGTGGCTGTCCTGCAAGGCACTCCTTGGGATCCTGGTCTAGACCTGGAGTTGCTATCTGACATTGCAGAGTATTTTCGCGAGACACGACAGGAGTACTGTGAGTTCGAATCCGGTTTTGTGGGAGTTGACACTAATGTTTTACAGTTTCAGATTCCCGGCGGGATGCTCTCCAATCTTATCAACCAGTTGCGAGAACAACAGGCGCTGGATAGGCTCCGCGAAGTCCTAGATGAGGTACCACGTGTTCGTCAAGAGCTAGGATATCCACCTTTGGTGACCCCTTCTAGTCAAATAGTGGGGACTCAAGCCACTCTCAATGTGCTTCTAGGGGAGCGCTACAAGACGATTCCGGAAGAAGTGAAGCAGTACGTCCGCGGATATTATGGTCGCCCTTCAGCCCCTATCGATCCGGAAATCCAGCGGATAATTATCGGTGACGAGGAGCCCATCACCTGCCGCCCAGCTGATTTATTAAAATCTGCAATACCCAAGGCTCGCCGAGAGCTTCGAGGAATAACAAAGGCTATTGAAGATATCATTACTTACATCCTCTTCCCTCACCCTGCAATGGAATTCTTCAACCTTCGAAAGCAGAAACAAGCGCTCGGAGAACTGACTCCTGATCTCCTTGCCGCCATAACCGCTACCTTGCTTGAAGCACAACCTGACACCTTGAGCCTACCACTCATCCGAAGCCGCAGCCCTCAAAGCATCAGCCCTTGGACCATTGCTGGACGCCGCGAAGCCATGGGCGGAGACTGAAAATACACAGATGTTGGGATACCAATTGATTCGGAAATACGAGCTCAAACTAAACGACGAAATCATCCCAGTCACTGTTGAAGGCTCCAATGAAGGAAAACTCAGCGTAACCATCAACGACACCGAGTTCACAGTACGAGTTACAGATGCTGATCGTAGCCGAGGCGTTTTCCATGTGGCTGTTGGGGACCGTGAATTGACCCTCCATGTCACACCCCAGCCAGATTCGCAAGACTACAAGATAACTCTGAATAAGCGCGATTATACTGCTGTACTCAAACCAATTTTACCAGAGCCATCGTCTATTACTAGTGCCGCAGTATCAACTACCTCCCGATCCCCTGGTAGAGCACAAACATCCACTGCATCCACCCATGCTGCAGCAGAACTAGGTGCCGTTGTTGCCCCACTCCCCGGCCGCATAATCGAAGTACGAGTGAAAGAGGGAGACAACATCCAAGCAGGAGACGTAGTCATCGTCCTAGAAGCAATGAAGATGGCGAACGAGATTAGAGCCGCCCAGGCAGGTCTCGTTAGTAAGGTTCACGTTCAAGCTGGTACCGCGGTGGTGAAGGGACAACCCTTAGTCACCATCAGCTAAGGAACAACCATTCCGCGACATCTTCGATTTCCAATTAGAGAAGACTTTTTGTAGATAGTTATCCGTGGTCTAGTAAGAGTGTGGTTACTCGTGTCACCATGTCCAGCTTCTGACGCAGAAAACAATAGATGCACACATTTGAACAGAACCTTTCCCAAAGGCGCACAGACGCCCTGTGAGTTTGTTAGCGACCCCGATAAATGCCCAACCGCTATGATGTCATCTCCCTAGATCTATTACCTTGTTAATTCTGGCGGGTTTTGAGCCAAAGAAGATAATGCCCATCTAGGAAATACTGGAATACATAGAGAGTCACAGTAGTTTCCCTTTAGCCTTGCCTTTCTCATAAGCAAATGATTAAAGGCAACGATAGGAGAAAGATAGGCGAACAGCGAAAACTACCCGGACGTTGTAAGCGATGGTATCGAAGGAAGATATTCTTGCCCGGTTGAAACGTGAATGGGAGGAAGGTTCGCTGCAGAAGACCTTGGAGAAGACTGGTGAGCGTCGTGAACGGTTCATCACGACATCCAGTCGACCAATAGCCAGACTCTACACGCCAACCGACATTCTCGGCTTCGATTACCAAGAGAAGCTAGGCTTCCCCGGCCAATACCCTTACACTCGCGGAGTTTACCCTAGCATGTATCGGGGCCGCCTCTGGACCATGCGGATGTTCGCTGGATTCGGAAGCGCAGAGCAAACCAACGAAAGGTACCGTTATCTGCTCAGCCAAGGGCAGACCGGCCTTAGCGTAGCCTTCCACTTGCCCACCATTCAAGGTTATGACTCGGATCATCTGATGTCAACGGGCGAGGTTGGGAAGTGCGGCGTTGCCATTGACTCATTGGCTGATATGGAGATCCTCTTCCGCGACATCCCCTTAGACAAAATCACCACATCGATGACCATCAATGCACCCGCAGCTGTCTTGCTCTGCTTCTACATCGCCGCCGCGGAGAAACAGGGAGTTTCATCAACTCAGATTGGTGGCACCATCCAAAACGATATCCTGAAAGAGTACATGGCTCAGAAAACCTGGATTTTCCCACCGGAGCCGTCGATGCGGATAATCACAGATATTCTGAAATATTGTACAAAGCAGGTGCCACGCTGGAATACTATCAGTATTAGCGGCTATCACATTCGCGAGGCGGGTAGCACCGCAGTGCAAGAACTCGCTTTCACGCTAGCTAACGGACTCGCCTATGTACAAGCGGGTATTGATGCAGGATTGAAAGTGGACGAGTTTGCGCCACGCCTATCCTTCTTCTTCAATGCACACAATGACCTCTTCGAAGAGATTGCTAAATATCGTGCTGCCCGGCGCATTTGGGCCCGTGAGATGAAGGAACGGTTTAAGGCAAAGGATAAGCGTTCATATCTGCTCCGATTCCACACTCAAACCGCAGGCTGTAGTCTTACTGCTCAACAGCCAGAGAACAATATAGTTCGTGTTACGGTCCAAGCACTTGCAGCCATTCTCGGGGGCACTAATTCTCTACACACTAATTCTATGGATGAGGCTTGGGCGCTGCCCACGGCGAAGGCGGCAACAATAGCGCTCCGCACGCAACAAATTCTCGCTCACGAAAGCGGGGTAGCAAATACCATCGATCCCCTCGGTGGATCATACTTTGTGGAGGCATTGACAAACGAGATGGAGGAGGAGACCTATCGCTATTTTGACCGTATTGATAAGCTGGGCGGAGTCATTGCTGGTATTAAACAGGGTTTCTTCCAGCGAGAAATATCGGACGCCGCATTTCGTTACCAGCGAGAGATAGAGGAACGAGAGCAAATTATTGTTGGGGTCAACGAGCATTCGATTGGAGAGGAACTCGTAATTCCAGTACTAAAGATTCCACCAGAGATGGAGAAGCGCCAACTGAAAAGGCTACACCGAACACGTAAGAGCCGGGACAGCACCAAGGTGGAGCAGCTGTTAGACCGGTTGCGTAGAGCTGCTGAGGGCACGGAGAACCTTTTGCCCCACATCCTTGCCGCTGTGAAGGCATACATAACTGTTGGTGAGATATGTGATGCCCTCCGAGATATTTATGGTGAATACGAGGAACCGATAATATTCTAGAAGGAAAAGGAGAGAAGTAATGTGACAGAACAGGAACGAATGATTCGAGTGCTGGTTGCAAAGCCAGGTCTTGACGGTCACGATCGGGGCGCTAAGATAGTCGCGCGTGCGCTGAGGGACGCTGGATTCGAAGTCATATACACTGGTCTCCGGCAAACACCTGAACAGGTTGCCGAAGCTGCGCTTCAAGAAGATGTAGATGTTGTTGGGTTGAGTATACTTTCTGGGGCTCATATGCGTCTTGCAGAAGAGATCATGAAGCTACTGAAAGAGAGGGAAATGTCTGATGTACTCGTGGTATTGGGTGGCATTATCCCAAAGGAAGATTATGAGCCTTTGAAAAAGTTAGGAGTCAAGGCGATCTTCGGCCCAGGCACTCCAACTAGCGAGATTGTCGACTTCATTAAATCGCATGTCAAATGAGCCAAAGTTAAGGGGCGTTGAGTGGGGCTAGCCGTCTATGGGGACAGACACCAGAACGCTTGTCCAGCAATTACTCCAGGGTAGTCGACGGGCGGCAGCACGACTGATGTCACTTGCTGAAACCATGTCACCTGAGGCTCACGCAGCAATTAAACAAATCCACAAACACACAGGCAATGCACATATCATTGGAGTCACTGGTCCACCGGGCTCTGGCAAGAGCACCCTTGTAGACAAGCTGATTTACGAATTTCGAAAACAAGAGAAGAAAGTAGGTGTTGTCGCAGTAGACCCAAGTAGCCCATTCACTGGTGGCGCGCTTCTTGGCGACCGTATTCGTATGAACCGTTTCGCTACTGACACAGGTGTTTTCATTCGTAGTATGGGATCCCGGGGAAGCCTTGGTGGGCTAGCTTGGGCGACTCATGATATCGTTAGGATCCTTGATGTACTCGGTAAAGACGTCATTATTGTAGAGACAGTTGGAGCTGGGCAGTCTGAGGTTGACATCATCAAGCTCGCAGAGACCGTTGTTTTGCTAACTGTTCCTGGTCTAGGTGATGATATCCAAACCATCAAAGCAGGTATCATGGAAATCGGCGACATCTTTGTCATCAATAAAGCTGACCTTGATGGTGCTGACCGGCGGTATGTCGAATTACAAACTGCGTTGAATTTAGGTGAACGCCGACAGAGCTGGGAGCCACCCATCTTGAAAACCATTTCCTCTTCTGGAGAAGGAGTGGAAGAACTAGTTACTGCTATCCAAGACCATCACACTCATTTGGTGGAAAGTGGCGAAATACAACAGAACCTCGAAC
>CBDVBC010000147.1:0-5012 GCA_965372125.1 Candidatus Hermodarchaeota archaeon
GGCTGCTCTAGCTGAGATCCTCGAGATTGATTGGCTCATGGCAGTGGACACCCCATCAGAGAATGTGGCTGGAAAATACGGGATACACTACACGCCAACTCATGTGATTTTGGACCAGAACCGCGAAATGGTTCGGTCCGTTACAGGGGCTACAACCGCTGAGTTCCTCAGCAGTATAATTGACCGTTGTCCAAATCTTATCCAATCTTGCCGCCGAGGACAAGTTGGTGTTTGGTTCCTGCATCACAGACGGGCACTCCCCATCAGGGGTTGTAACCTCCCGCCTCAGACAGGCGTTTTGTGTCTCCGCCCAACTAGCGGCGACACCCTAGCATCCACAGAACCCTATTTTAACTCCTTGTATTACCCCGTTGGGCTTCTTGGGGTCTGGATCTTTACTGGATTACCTCCCCCAGTTGTCTCTTCCGGGTGTTTTCTTGGGCGGCAAGATTGGACAACTTCCATGGCAACTTTTACCAATCCCCTATTGGTTGAGCAATCACGTTCTTGAGAAGTGGAATTGTGAACAGGATATCAAGGCAAAAACCTATTAGGTGAGTACATAACATGGGAAGGCTATGCGCTTTCCCAAATACACGTCGAAGCGAAGGCACTCGTCACTCTCGAACCCCTCAGTGGGACTAACCCGGATTTCGCGTGGTATAGGGATAGTGATTGGGATTACTGCTATCGTCTCTGCATCTCTTTTCGCCATGTTTGTGGTTCCTCCCCTACTATTCCCGACAGGAGATGAGTATGATAGGATGCCTGATTTCACCCTGACAGCGTGTAATGGTACGACCTTCACCCTATCCGACTATGAGGGGAAAGTAGTTCTACTTATTTTCATGCAGACATCCAATGCTGACAGCATCCAAGGAATCCCAGAACTCATAGAAGTACGGCAATCCTACACATCTGATCTAGTGATGATTTCGATATCCACCGGTGGCGACACTTGTGCCTCCCTTACAGCCTTTGCTGAGACCCACGGTATAGACTGGCTTCTGGCAGTGGACACTGCTACCTCAAGGAGCGTAGCAGGAGATTACGGGATAAGCAATATTCCCACCCATATGATTCTGGATCAGCACCGCCAATTGAATGCGTCCCTACCCGGGTATGTAAGTGCTGCAACTCTCAGGTATGTTATCGACCCCCTGCTCCTATCACCTGAAGTGTATGGGATGATGCCTGATTTCACCTTGACAACCTATGACGGTATTACCTTCACCCTATCAGAAATCATGGAAGGGAGACCAGTTCTACTTATCTTCTTCCGGACATCATGTCCTTACTGCATAGAGGAGCTTCCTGAGCTCGTACAGGTAAGGCAGAATTATGGCGACGATTTGTTGATGATTTCCATATCAACTAGTGGTGACACTGATGTCACCCTTGAGGAGCTAGCTGGTACAAACGGTATGGACTGGCTCATTGCAAGGGACACTGCAGGTGTGAGCAGAGATTACGGGATAATGTATGTACCAACCCACGTTATCTTGGATCAGGGCCGCCTGGAAGAAAACAGAGTCATCGGGTCTACAAGTGCTGATTATCTCATAAGCCAAATCGACCCTCTGATGACTCCCCACCTCCAGAGAAGCCAAACTTGCCTAGTTGGGGATGCAGCTCCAATTTCCATCCCCGACAATGAGGCCTTGAGGTACATCATCAAATGATTACTCCCCTCTTCATCCTCCTGATTTACGCTGAGGGTATCCTTGCCTGCTTCTCGCCCTGCGGGCTTGCTGCCATTCCAACCTATCTCAGCTACTTGACAGGGTTCGAGAAGCAGCCTTGGCGAGCCCTCGCCGCAGGCCTTCTATTCACAATTGGTCTTGCCCTAACAAGTGCTCTACTTGGGGTAGTAGCCGCAGCCATCGGAGTTCTACTGCTTCCTCCACTTTCGATTACCTATGCTTTCATGGGCGTTTTGATGATTGTGTGCGGTATTGTATTCCTGACATACATTCAACGCTATGTCTGCAAGTATCGCCCCATAGACGAGTTCAGTCGCTTCTCTGGAATCTTCGGAGCCTTCCTTCTCGGACTCACCTTCGGTCTTGTCTTGAATATCTGCGCCACTCCAATCCTCGGTGCGGTCCTCACCCTTATCGCCCTCTACAAAAGCATCCCCCTGGGTTTTGGGCTCCTCTTCCTATTCGGATTTGGACTGGGAACTCCCCTCATCGTAGCTAGTCCCCTCGTGGCAAAGGGGCATGACTTGTTGAGTGAGAGATACCTGACTGTCAGCCGCTGGCTCAGCCGCATCGCCGGCATCATCCTCATCATCCTAGGTGTGGACCTCTTGCTTCCCCTCTTCGGTTTCCCCACCATCATCTTCCGCTTCCTAGGTGGTGGAATCTAAGTTAGCTCTTCCTTACGCAGCTTCTCCTTACAGTAGGGGCAGATACCTTTGATCTTGAGCCACTCCAGTAAGTGGGTTCGGTGGGCTAGCTGCTTGCAGTGGGGGCACTGGTTGTAGAGTTCTTCTTGTCCGATGAACTGCTGACAGACTGTACATTGTTTCTGTTTTGCTCCACACTCGGGGCAGGTCGCCTCGCCCCCGGTGATGACTTCTCCGCACTCAATGCACCGGAACCGACTGGGCCTCGCTTGGCGTTTAACAACGCCAGTGTTGTCCCTCTCTTCTGCTATAGGCCTATCCGGAACGTCTCGTCTTAGTGGTTCCAGTACTTCTACCTCTCCCCTGGTTCTCCTCCACGCTAGAAAACGGATAAGAGCAATCAGGATTACTGAGAATATTATACCTGCTGTTACTCCCCACCAGGGCCACACCTCAGCTGGGACCTCTTGGAGCCTAACTGAGAAGACGGCAATGAGGATGTATCCACTTGATTCATTTACATGTACAACTACTGTGTAAATGGTATCTAGCTGCAATGTCATGATGTTAGTGATGACACCCTCCTGGCTGATGGAAAAATAGTTCGTACCGTTCAGCCACCAGGTGTCGACGCCCTCCCAGGCGGACGCGTTCAAATCATAGCTGAAGTCCTGACCAACAAAAACGCTCTGATCCTGAGGGTTCTCATCCCACCAAAGCGGGAGATCCGAGACGCACCCTAACCAGCCATCACCAGAGCTCATTCCCGCAAGAAGAAAGTCCCCTCCACTCAACTGAATGATATCGTAGAAGCCACCCCAACCTGTTAAAGCAAACGTCTGATTCCAAAGAAAATTACCATCGCTGTCGGTTCTGATTATACTTTCACCGGCATAACCGTAACTTTGACTGGAATAACCGTGGCTGGATGGACCTGTTTCTCCTATAATAGCGAAGCCACCCTCGTTGCATTCCATCACCGTATGCGCAGTGTCAAATAATTCGCCGCCGAATGTCCGTGTCCAAGCCACATCACCGTTCGCAAGAATTCGTACCAACCAATAATCTGATTCGCCTGCACCGAAGCTACGCGTCTCGCCAGCGACCGCATAGCCACCATCACTACACTCAGTAACAGAGTAGAAGTAATCGTAGATAGCACCGGCAACTACCGTCTCTAGAACGACACTACCTGAACTGGTGGTTTGTACAAACCATCCATCAGTGTAACTCCCCACTTGTTCGAACCAACCCACCATAACAAAACCGCCGCTCACCTCTAGAAGGTCGGTTGCACGACCACCATAGCCCTCGCTAGAATATGATCGAGTCCATAGGTGATTCCCATTAGCGTCTGTACGGACAAGACGTGGACCTCCACCTGAAAAAGCAAATCCACCCCCACTGCACTCAACAACCGAATAAGCCACGCCACTGTAGGTCTTGTTCCATTGATGGTTTCCAGCTGCGTCAGTTCGGATCAGCAATGTATGCCAATAATGTCCAGAGCTATAGGTCCATCCGACGAGGGCGAATCCTCCTCCGCTGCACTCGGTAACTGAATACCCGTAATCAAATTCAGGGCTTCCGAATGCTACGTCCCAGAGGAGCTCACCCGTTTCGTTAAGGCGTACTAACCAAATATCATATGTTCCTGCACCTTTGCTTTTTGTTGAACCGACAAGGATGAAGCCGCCCCCAGTACATTCCACAACCTCACGGAAATAGTCAGGATATCCACCGCCGTGGGTTTGGCTCCAGAGTAAATCACGTGTGTCCGGGGACTGGATTGAAACCGATGGAAAATCAGTAGATTGAAGGCACAAATCTTCCGGAATTTTAGGGGAGAAGCTGCTGAGCTCCGCTAGCCCTGAAACGGGAGATGTGTATGCGCCGAAAGAGATAGCAGCCGCTGGGAGAGCACTCAGGAACGCCAAGAACCCGAGAAGAAACAGGACACCCTTGTTTGGTTGGACAATTCGCCTATATGTCATACAACATCAGCCCGCAGTAATTTTTCCCTGCAATAGGGACAAGTACCCTTAATCTTAATCCACTCCAGCAGATGGGTTCGATGTGCCAGATGCTTGCAGTGGGGGCACTTGTTGTAGAGTTCTTCCTGTCCGATGAACTGCTGGCAGACCGTGCAGCGCTTCTGCTTCGCACCACACTCTAGGCAGACAGCCTCACTCCCGGTGATAAACTCTCCGCACTTTATGCACCGGAACCGGCTGGGTGTTGCCTGACGCTCAGTAACACCCCATTGGTCCCAATCCTCTGCTATTTCCGTATCCAATATCTCATCTTCTGGCGGCTCTTCTTCTTCAGCTATTCTCTTCCAGCATGAATAGATACACACACAAACTAGCAGGATTGCCAAAATTCCGTTGAAAAAGGCTTGACCTAACACCTGAAATGGTAGCTGCAATTCTTCGACATTGATTGTGAAGCTGCCAGTGAGGATGTTACCATTCTTTGCTTGACTCATAAGAGATTGGAGTGGGTTAGCCAGCGAGACTGACAGATTGTGTGTGGAAGAAGTAAAAGACAAGACAGCAGTAGATACTAGAACCAATATCAAGACAAACAACCATTGCTGTGGCCTGTTTATTGCCCCCACACTATATCAGCGCCTTTCACTAGGAATGGATAAGCTTGTGCG
>CBDVBC010000148.1:0-4983 GCA_965372125.1 Candidatus Hermodarchaeota archaeon
AGCCGTCGCACATACATGCGCGGACAGAATATGGGAAGTTGCGCAGTGACGCCATTATGCAAGTTCTGGCCACCAGAAAGACGATGATCCTAGAGCGGGCTTTAAAGAAACCCGTCAACGTTTACCAGGTCCTCTTTCTCATCGAGTTCACTTTCCGTTGCGCGGTGTCTCTCTTCAGTCTCGGATACCTTCTCGGTCAATTCTGATAGGGTCGTTTCATATTCCTGGAGAGTTTTCTGTTTCACCGTGATATCCTGTCTCTTATCTTTGGCTCTGCCTTCAAGTATCTCCTGTGCTTCCTCCATGGTGACTAAATCCTCTTCTCGTTCAGCGACCTCTTTAGCTAAGGCCTTAGCTTCTGTTGATTGCACATTCCAGTAATCCTGGATTCGCTCCATTACATCTAACAAAGCATCATGCTCATCTGCAAGCTTCTCAATTTCCTTGGTTGATGAGCGGTCCAAAGAAACGAGTTTGCTTCGGTTTTCCCGCAAGGATTTAGTTAATGATGATATTGTTACCTAAACCACACCCCTAATTTCATCCTTTCATAGTAGGTTCGATTACGATCTCCACGAGGGAGCTGCAATATCACATTCGATTATTTGGGTTCGCGACCCAACTACCAAATACAACGAACCTGTATAGTCCATTCCATTTATTAGCCTAAAAGCTGTTTGGTCGTCACTGGGCAAGGCACTATCCCCCTAATTTTCATCAAGGAAGTGAAATAAAATCAGAGATGTTACTGTTCCTAGGATACCCTATTGTATCAAATGCTACATCGAGATTATAGCACAAACAGGGGAAACCTCTGATGCCTGAATTCATTCCTGGTCTCAAATTAAGTGAGCTATTCTACCATGAAGCAGTCCAACCAATTCTAGACAAACACTTTCCAAAGATAGTCTATTCGGCAGGACTGATAGGAAAGGGTTCAGATGCTCTAGGCTTTGACAACCCGCAATCAATCGATCATGGTTGGGGGCCGCGGCTTTTATTATTCCTTACTGATGTGGATTATACTCAACTCAAAGAGAGAATCACCACAACATTAGGCAGTAAACTACCGTTCCAATTTCGCGGTTACTCAACCCACTTCGTCAAGGCGCCATCAGGGTCGCTGGTAATGAAGAGAATCACCAAGGGACCGATAAACCATCAAGTAGAAGTCACAACCACCCAGAGATTCTTCGAGCGTACCCTGAAAATTACTCCACATGATGAAATCACTGCAAAGGACTGGCTCACATTTTCCGAGCAGGCCCTACTAGAAGTCACCTCCGGGAAGGTCTTTCACGATGGGCTAAACGAGCTCTCAGCCTTACGCGAGAAGTTCAGCTACTACCCCGAAGACCTTTGGCGTTACCTGCTAGCTGCCCAATGGAATCGAATCGGGCAGGAGGAACCCTTCGTTGGACGCTGCGGTGATGTGGGTGACGAACTCGGCTCGAAGATAATCGCCGCAAGACTGGTTCGAGACCTAATGCGCCTCTGCTTCCTAATGGAGAAGCGGTACGCACCGTATCCTAAATGGTTTGGGACAGCCTTTAACAAACTCAGTTGCGCAGGGAAACTTGTACCTCTTCTAGGGTCCGTGCTAGGAGCATCCGTTTGGAAGGAACGCGAACATCACCTCTCACAAGCTTATGAGTCCATTGCACAGATGCATAACACTCTTGGCATAACTCCATCTATCGAGGCACGGGTCAGACCTTTCCACAACCGGCCCTACCTAATAATCGATGGTGACCGCTTCGCCCAGGCTATCCGAGCGACAATAGAAGATGAAGAAATACAGGGGCTCCCTGAACACATAGGCTCAGTCGACCAGTTCAGTGATTCAACCGACATTCTCTCCTACCCAAAACTCCGCGCACGACTGAAGGCGCTGTACACACCATAATCTCCAATACTACAGACCTACAGAACCATGACTAAGAACGAGAAGATAAATAGAGTATCCTGACTCAAAAACCGCATCCATTCCTTCACCAAATATTTGAGGACTCAGCCTGAACAACATCAGATTATGAACAAATTAATCTTTGGAAACATTAAAATCAATCCTTAACAACCAACGGGTAAGTTCTCCTCGAGTTGAATTGAATGACGAAATGGAAGATTGTCCTGTTCTCAATATCCCTCACCGCCGGACTTGTTGGACTCGTTGTCGCCCTTAACATCTTCACCGACGCCCTCATCGTTATGATCCAGTCAACTATGGGCATAACTCCGCTATCACTCCTCAGCTTCCCTGGGAACGCCATCGCCGGAGCGATGGTCACTGCTGTCTTGATGCAGACATGCAACTGGGGCGAAACATGCCCCTTCTGCAACATGCAAGCATGGTGCGCCAACACTTGCCCAAGTTGCCCCTAGTGGCAACCTGTTCAGAGATTATGTGAGCGCATTAAAAACTCACGTGTGCTAAATTTGTACATATCCCATTAGAGCCATTCAATCACGATAGCTTACACTATCCACTGACTCTTCCGGTCTTCTTCAATAATGGATTCACTCGTTTAATGAGTAACTTCGTTTAGAGATCACTTGACTCCTTCAGACGTAAACAAGGCGATTACACTTACCATACACGCAGGAATCATGTAAAGGTAGCCATATGGAGACAGGTAGAAGTAGGAGACAGACTCTAACATGAACAAGATACCAGCAACGAGAAGCAGTTCAGGTTGCCTAAACTCCTTTCGTGCAACGAGCATCGCTGAACCCCAGAGAAGGAAGACGACTCCAAGAAACACCAAGCCCAATACAAAGAAAATTTCTACGATTAGAGAATATCCGAGGATGAAGTCAAGGATCACACTAGAGAGTAAAAACCATGGAAATACAAGTGAGATGATGAAAACTACCAAACCAAATTTAGAACCATGGTCTTTATAGAAACCAAAGAATGTGAAAGAGCCCAAGACGATACCGACAGAAAAGATTACCCACAACATGATATATGTGAGTACTCCTCCAAGATAAGCAGGGAGGGGTTCCATCAGGATTGTAGCCACTATTAACATGATGAAACCAGTTATCCCAACAATATACATGCCCTTAGATGACATGGTGAATACTCTTCTCTTTCACCTATTTAAGTTCCCAAGCTCACTGAGCTTACACGAAGCGGCGCTACTTTTAGTTCTTGAACACATGTTTGACCGTTGAGTTCTTGCGTGACTAGTACATCTATAGCCATTCAATCTCTATGCCGTTCGCAATCATCCTCTGAATCGTGGCTCCGAGCTGATTTGCTGCCCGGGAAAACCTCATGGCTTTTGCTCTGTCACCTTCAAGCTTCGCCTTTCCTCTCATGAGCATCTGAACGAATTTTGCTTCACCGAGGACGAGCCGCTTCCAAGTCAAGTAATCAGTAGTGAAAATGTATGCGACCTCAAAGACGCCTTCTTCGCCGCTGGGCTTCTCACCCCTCTTTAGCAGCCTAACTTTGTCATCGTCTGCTAGGGCCTTGGCGCCCGTGCACTGTCCGTGGTGCAGCCCAATCCACAGCCTCTGTTCATGATCTAGAGGACCACTAGGCGTGGCAACCCAGATAAAATTGCCTTCCCATTCCCTCGCGGCTTCCCGGTAGGCTTCGTTCTCATTCAAGGCTCTGCAATAAGCGTCGGCAAACTCCTGGCTACCGAAAACAACTCTTGTAGTCATTGCTTACAACTCCTTCATCTACAAACAGGCTATTTCAAAAAAAAGGGTTCCTCCCGCACAACAATGAATGCGGGGAAGATAAACACGAAACTTTCGCTAGTACAGTTGATTGGTTACGCTGACTTGGACGATATCTCTGAGGCTATCAAGGCAATGCGTCAAGGGGTCATGAAAACACTGAGAAACCTCTTCTAAATACGCCTTAAACACCACCTAGATTTATAAGGAAAGACCAAACAACCACCTTCAACTGTTGGGAAGGACAGGTGAAGAACAAAATACCGCCAGTTCTTGATTAGGTGAATACGACATTACCTTCTAACCAATTCAACTAGGTTGCTGGGAGATCTGTCAACAGAACCTCCTCAATCAAGAGTTTGTCACTACTGGTCGCAGAAGCACTCACCCTTCCCAGCACCAAGCCTGTAACTCGCCAGAAAGTGATCGATATGATACGGAAACCCCTCGTAGCTACTAACCTGCTTCTCCTATTACTCCTCTTCATCACCCCCCCGCTAAATGGGCTCGGATTGAGTTCCCCTCAGCAGGGGTTCAACACCACTTCGCAAGAGAGTGAATATACTTCTGCAAATAACAAACCTCTGGATAAGGGAAGTCGCTCAAGCAGTTCCCCCTTAACAGCGGCATTCGATCCGCTACCCCCCTACGCGTCAACTATCCCACCCGAATGGAATGTGACCTATGGGGGGAGTAACAACGACTACGGTTACGCATTAGTAGAGTGCACCAGTGGGGGTTTTGCCATCGCAGGAGCAACCTACAGCTATGGCGGCTCGGATCAGGATGGCTGGCTCGTCCGCACGGACGCTAACGGCAATCATCTGTGGAATAAAACCTTCGGGGGCTCTTCTAACGACTACTTTCTGGATGTAGCCGAGTGCAGCAACGGAGGCTTTGCCCTCGTCGGTACTTCCAGAAGCTACGGTGGCTCCGATGAAGATGTGTGGCTTCTCCGCACGGACGCTAACGGCAATCATCTGTGGAATAAGACATACGGGGGCAGCAGTAATGATCGCGGGGCAGGGATAGTAAACTGCAGTTCGGGTGGCTTTGCCCTTTGCGGCTATACTACTAGCTTGACGGCTTTTGACTGGGACGTCTGGTTGATTCGGACCAATGCAAGCGGCGATGTCGAATGGAATGAACACTGGGGTGGAGACGGGGACCAGCGAGGTGAAGACGTTGTGGAATGCAGTAATGGCGATTTCGCAGTCGGTGGGTGGAATGCCTACGGCTACGAGGACTTCGAGTTGTCGCGTACCGACGCAGATGGAACCTTGCTCTGGA
>CBDVBC010000149.1:0-4976 GCA_965372125.1 Candidatus Hermodarchaeota archaeon
AGAGTTACTGGTTCTTCTTGGTGGAAATCTTGGATATTTTGAGAACAATTTATTAGTCGCTGGATTCGTGCTTCACTATCCGCTCATCGTTGGGCTACTCCTAGTCAGCGCGGCTTATTATGCGATGATCCCCTCAAATCGTCGACTCTCAAATCAGCACCAATGGCTTAGATATCTCGGACACCGAAAAGCGTAGCACCCTCCTTGCTTCCGAAGCATGCACAGGCTTCGTGGCGTCTATCTTGTAGTTGTGTGTAATTCTTGCATTGCGTTAAGCCCAGCTTTGATGGCTCTTTCAACTGCAGGACCGTAATCTTCTAGGAAGGAGCCAGTCATCCTATTGGCTATTACCGCACAGATGGTTCCACTCCTATAACCCAGTTGGTGTGCCAGATGAAAGAGAAGACTTGACTCCATCTCGAGGTTCACAACTCGTAAGCTATCGACGCGTAGTATCGCTAATTGTTCCTGCAGCCCTGATACAGTTAGTTCCAGACCTGGAAGACCTCTCCCCTGAGGAGCATAGAACCCCGAGGACGAAGCGGTGATACCAACGACATAGTTCTTTCCAGTGTGCTTGACTAGGGCTTCTACAACTTCGGGTGACGCCTTCGAGGCGTAGGGATGTATCTTCCCCTTGAACCTTCTACCTGCAGGTGTCGCCTCTGTAACGAGTCTGTATGCTTCCTCCTCGATTCGGAGGCAGGACTCATCAGCTGCTTCTAGCTCGTAGTACAAGCCGGTGTTATCAAGGCCCAGCCCATAAGAAGAAATCGCCAGTGTACCAACTTTGATGTCTCTTTGCAGGCTGCCTGATGTGCCAATCCTTATCACAGTTAAGGGCGGTGCGTCTGCCTTCCGGGTCCTTGTTTTGAGGTCGTACTCGTTTAGCGCAAAGGCTTCGACAAGGGCAATCTCGTTGTTGTCTGTTCCGATTCCTGTGGCTATCACCGAGACGGGCATCTCACGCCAGGTACCGGTCCTTGTTACGAACTCTCGATTCTCGACCTTATGCTCAATGGTATCAAAGTGTTTAGCGACCCTGTCTGCTCTGGCGGGGTCTCCGACGAAGAACACGTTTCTTGCCAACTGATCCGGTCTTAACCCCAGATGATATATTCTGCCATCTTTTGTAATTAGTTCAGATGGCTTCACAGGTTCCGCCATTGTTCATCCTGTCCTTATACTGCTCTTTCCTTCTTGGATGCTGTTAATGTTTTCTTCCGAGCCAGTTTTATTCAGCAGCCAAGTGTTTAGGGAGGTTTATGTGAGAGGAGACAGTATTGTATTGCCTGCCAAGCGATTGGAGGTATCTTGACTATGACTGATAACCCTATTAACGCGAAAATCGACAAGCTCGTCAAGGAAGCTCACAAGAAGTATATGACCCTCTCTGCCAACTGCCCTGCCTGCGATGGCGGCGTACTCAACGCCGTATTCGCAGAGGATGTAGGCAAAGTCTTTCAGGTCACTCTGAGATGCAACAACGATGACTGCTTCTATGAAGCAGTGATTAAGACTCTGCCACAAGGTGAGTTCGAGCTGATTTCCCTCAGCAACGAGGAGTCATCAATCTTCTATGATGACCTCGACGAAGGCATCGACATGGATTGAAGCCACAACTACTCCAATGGATTCATGACTTTGCCGATGAACAGGATGCTTCCCGTTTTGGAGTCACGGATAAGGAAGAGGAATGGTCTATCTGCCTTGAAAATGGGTATCGGTGGAGGTAACCCGGTTGGAGCCATCACAAAGGCAGTGGCAGCGGCGGCCTCGGTCCCTTCCTCGTTGACATCCACATAAGCCTGATGGATGGCGGCTGTGATAAACAGGTCGCGCCCGCCTGTGATTCCGCTGAAATCCGCGAGCTTCGCTGAGAAGGCATTTTCCATTCCTAGCGCAGAGAGTATACTGTTTAGTTTGAGCTTGAAGGTGTAAGTGAACCGGGGTAGGAAGACCCTGACCTTCTGTCGGCTAAGCTGTGACAGCCACGAATCAAACCGGTCCGGGTCAAGGACGGTGTTCTCCAGAGCCGATAACTTGTCCACAGATTTGGGAAGCAATATTACCATGCTCAGCCGCTTGCCTGCGTAGGGCATTTCCAGTGCTTGGAAATCCTCCTCCTCAAGATATGGGAAGCTGCGTGTCTGGTGCATCATAGGAGCCAAAACCGCTTGTCCGCTCGCAAGGTGGAAGCGTTCATCTCGCGTCATGGTTTTCAAGAATTGGTCCTGCCAATCGCCTTTGAAATAGATGGCACTGACAAGCACCATCTTTGTCACAGGGTCCAGCTGGTCAATGAGGTCTCTGATTTTCCCGTTTGTCTGTTTTGCGACCCACGAATTGATTGCCTGCGCAGCAGCGTTGGCATTAATAAAGTCAATCTTCGCAAGCTCTGCGTCGTATGTGTCTTTGATGGTTGCCGAGTAGTCGTCGAGGATTTTCAGCTTCTCCGATAACCAGACTCCACTGGCGATGCTCAGCTGATAACCCTGTTCACTCCTCCGGGCTTTCAGATCACTGATCAGTGCCCCGAAAGCTTTGTGGAATCCTTCTTGTTCCGGGGTGGTGTTGAGGGCCCGCGATATCTGCCGCTCCGTTTCGCCCCGGGCGCCAGCAAAAACCAGAGCTATGGCATTTGCGATGTTCCAAGGGCTGAGGAAGATGTTCCCTGCTTCTCCCTTCACTTCTCTGAAGAGATCGAGTGTGAAGGCGTTAATCGAGTCTACGAGTCTTTTCATATCATCAGTTGTCAAAGTTCAGCCACCATTAGACATTAGGATTTGTGATTCTACCTATGAAAAGGATTGTCTTTATCTGAGTGTCTTGGATTAAAAATAGTAGGGGCTCGTAACAATTTGGGGGAAGCTTGGAAATATCTAGAAAAAACAGTCCCTCACCCCTCAATTCTAGCCTTTTAAAGGTCAGAGCATCCTATATCTTGACGGTTTCAGACAAAAACGTTTTTTAATCAAGAAAATAACTTCTCTAAAGAACAGTTCTTATACCTGATAGCCTAAAGAGATAATTAAGATGAAAGCCGTTTTCCTCAGCCATGCAGTGCATGTGGTAGAACAACTAGTTCACGACTTGGATACCCGTTTTTTGGTTCGCAGTTCAGCTGCAAGAGCAGTGGAAACAATTAACAATATTCGTATGATGAAGCCACTAATCGAAGTTATTAAGGATGAAGAGAGTGGCGTTCGACAAGCAGTTACCAAAGTGCTTCAAAAGCTGGGTTGTAGCCCTCTAAATATTCCCGAAAGAATCCAGTATCTATTTAAAACGGGAAAGTGGACCGAGTTGGAGGCAACAGGAACACTAGCTATAGAGTACTTCATTAAAAAATTACAGGAGGAAGACGAGGAAACCCAGGTAGAAGTACTAGAAGCCCTTGGGAGAATTGGTGATTTGAGGGCTGTGCCCACCATCATGGAAACTCTGAAGGCTAAATCCAGTGTTGTTCGAATAAAAGCAGCAGAGATCCTTGGTTTATTCAGAGAAGAATCTGCAATAAAACCCCTCGTTCAATTACTGGGAGACAGTGAATGCAAAGTTCGATGGCGAGCTGCAGAAATACTCAAAGAATTTGGCGAATCAGCTGTTGAAGCACTAAAACAAGGGTCGCAGGATAAAGATAACATAATCCAAATCGCCTCCACAATTGCCCTCTTTTCGATTGGCAAATTCTTGGATATGGAGACTCTAAATCATATGCTCCAGGATACTGACCACAAAAAGTCGAAATTATGTAACGTTGGCGCCGGGGATAAGTTGCTGTAGAACCTCTCATTCAAGTCTTTACTATTTTTTCGGGTTCGTCAACCTTCCTAGAAAAAGGATGTTTCCTGTGCTGGTGTCGCGGATTAGGAAAAGAAATGGGTGATCCGCCCGGAAGACCGGGGGTGGCTTCCAGTCGTCTGGAGGCCCTGTTCCCAGTGTCATGATGACTGCTGTGGCGGCTGCTGCTTCGGTACCAACTTCGTCTACTTCCACGAAGGCTTTGTGGAGGACCGCGGAGATGAATAGTGGTTCTTTTATCGTGATCCCTGAGAAGTCTGCGTTTTCTGCGGAGAAAGCGTCTTTCATCCCTAGTTCTTGGAGGACCTCTGAAAGGCTAAACTGTGATTCCACCTTGAAGCGTGGTAGAAACACGAGGACATCCTTTTCAACTAAAGGGAGTAGTAAGTTTCCGAGGTTTTCCAGGGAAAGGTTTCGTTCAAGGTCAGCTAGTCCGTCCACCGCTTTGGGTAGAATGATGACCATTGAGAGTTTCCGGCCAGCGTAGGGCATCTCCAGAACCTGGATCGTATTAGTTTCTGTGTACTTGAAGCTCTCTTGCTGCTGCATCATCTGAACCTTGACCTTCTCGCTGTTTCCCAACTTGAAGTAAGACTCCTTGGTGACTTCCTTTCTGAAGCGCTCGTGCCAAGCTGCTTTGAAGTAGATAGCGCTGGTCAGAACCAGACGCGTGAATCTATCTATTAGTCCCTCAGGGATTAGCTCCTTGATTTTCCCGTTTGTCTTCTTCTCGACCCAGTCGTTTATTGTTATGGTGGCTTCTTTGGAGTCTGCAAAGTTAAGTTCGGCCAACTCGGCGTCATAACTCTCTTTGAGGAGATTACGAAAAGCGGGAAGGATCCTGGAGCCCCCTTGCGCCCAGAGAGCATTAGCAGTGCTCAGCTGGTAGCCCTCCTCCTTTTCCCCAGCTTTAAGGTCGCGGATTAGCTCAGCGAACATAGAATGTAAGACGCTTTGCACCATTTTGAAATGGAGCGTCTCTGCCATCTCCTCTGCTGTTTTCCCCCGAGCGCCAGCGTAGGTCATAGCTAGGGCGGTGGTGATGTTCCAGGGTGACATGAACAGGTTTCCAGGTTTCTGCCTCAACGCGGCGTAGAGATTAATGGCGACTTTGTTTGTGGCATCGATGACTGCCTGTCCGTAAACAGGATTCATTACTTGAAACCTCTTTT
>CBDVBC010000150.1:0-4954 GCA_965372125.1 Candidatus Hermodarchaeota archaeon
CGAGCAACCTCATTGCAGATATCTACGCTCTTCGCCCCCGCCTTCCTGAACCTTCATTAGAGGTAGAACCCCAAGACAATGAGACCCCCATTGAAGGGGAAACACTAGTCGTAGAAGTAGAAACAGGATTCGTACCACCTGACGCAGCCCTCTTGCCTGAACGTTATCGACAGGCAAGGATTTCCGCAAAAATCGCACGATATAGCGGCCATGCGCAAAGGTTCATCCTTGCTTCTCCCAGCTACCATGTACTGCAAGTTCCTCGAGTGCTCCTCCGTCCACCAAAGACAAGGCCCTCTGAAGAAGTTGAACAGCTCAAATTATTATGCGATAAATATTACACAAAACCTCCAGTCACCTTCGAAGAACTAGCCAGTGTGGAGATAGATGTCATCTACATAGTCAACGTTGACAAGGGGCACATCATCGAGATTCCTCCCCACCGGTATCTCGACACGATTCTGCGTGCTAAGGGTATCATCGAACCTTAAGCTAGAAGTTAGAATGAGTACTTATCCAATCAAGCTTTCATTCGAAAGGCTCTAGCCAATGCGATTTGTGTAACAACATGACCCGGAATTAACAACATTTATTTACCGCGGCACCCATATTACTAGAGCCGTCTGAGGAGCACGCTAACGATGGATGTGCTGGGCCTCACCGAACTGGGCTTCACCGAAACACGATCAAAAACGGTGGAACGACAAAGACAGTACGAAGAGGCTGATCGGCGACCGGTAAGCTGAGCGATGAAACACCAATCCGAAAGGTGAAAAAAACATCGCGACAAAAACAGCAAAACCGAGCGAGCAGAAAAAAAATCGGAACGCCATCGAGGCTTTGACTCAGACGGCACTTCTTTCTTTCGGTAATCCTTTTTTTGAAAGAGATGAGGGGCTGACCTTGATGGTGCAGCACCCTCGAGCCATTGTTGCGGCGACAACCTAGACGACCTTAGAGGACTGATAAACGCGCCCACTGATCACCCCTGCCAAGGCAATCAATTATCGGGGCCGTAAAAGAAATCCTTACCCGATGCGGAGTCAGTCACCGAGTTGGTCATCATGGGCAGCTTCTATTCTCTAGAGCCTATTTAAGCTCCACACATTACCTCTGCTGATTTCTTGAGGAAGGGTGGGTGGGTCGGTGGCGGCTGTATCTAGCTCATCAACAAATCGTTTGGATTGTATTCCTAGTCTCTGCTCTATAAGATATCACTGGTGTGAACAGGTAGCGAAGTCTAATCTCAGCGAAGAACACAAATCCAGCCGCCAACCTCTGAGATTCCATTAACGAATGGAGCCCCACGGGCACCAAACCCAACAGCAGCGCTAGGGCTGCAAATTCAATACAAACTTGGCAGAGCAAGGAATAGTTGACTCCAGAACTTCTTCTCCCCTCCCGTGAGTCGCCCTCCAAAATTGTGTGCCAGAAGACACTATAAAAACCCCTCAACTATTCCTAGGACTAATCTTGTTAAATGATATCGAGTTGGATTCTATGGTGGAAGTGAAAATTCGTCAATATGCGGAAGGTGATCGAGAGCAGTGTCGTGGGCTTTGGGGGGAGCTGACAGAGTGGCACCGGGAAATCTATCAGGAGCCCACCATTGGAGGCGAAACTCCCGAGGAGGCCTTTGATGAGCACCTCGCCGCGGTAGGGTCAAACAATCTCTGGGTTGCCCTCAAAGAATCTAAGGTTGTGGGTTTGGTGGGTTTGATTGCCAAGGAGAAGGAAGCTGAGGTTGAACCGGTTATTGTTCGTGCAGATCAACGTGGCAAAGGTATTGGCCAACAACTACTAACAACCGTCATCGCTGTTGCTCAGCAGCGAGGTTTTCGATTCCTGAATGTGAGGCCTGTGGCTCGAAATCAAGCTGCTATTAGCTTCTTCTTCAACCGGGGCTTCCGTACGTTGGGACATATCCAGCTATTCATGGACTTCTCCGATCGCGCTTGGAAACCAGGACCGGAACTCTTCGGACATGATTTCAACTACTAGGTCAGATGTAATGCGAAGAAAAAGGGGAGAGAGGTGGATGTCCACCTCTTCTAAGCGAACTATGCGAAGATTAGGAGGATGGCACCGATGATTACTAGGAACGCGCCCCAGTCTCCACCAAACACTGCGAGAAGGATACCGAGGATCAAGAGCATGATCCAATTCTTCTCCAACGTGATGGGGAATTTGACGACGCCACAAGTAGCCATAGTGATAACCGCTATGATGATAACGATAACACCGAAAATGAGATCCAGACCAAAGAAATAATGGCCTAGATGCCAGCCAACTCCTGGGAGACCGAAGCCGATGATACCACCAATGATCATCAGTACACCGTAAACTAGTGAAATGATGGCACCAATCAGGCAGAGTAGTTCAGCGATCTTTTTGAGATCAGTTTTTGCCATTTTGTTATAGCTTCCTATAGATTAGATTTCCCCGCGTTAAAGCGGTTACAGACAATCCCTTCCCTTCTCTTTTAAAGCTTACTTCTTAATAGGCGGAAAAATATACTCTTAGATATACACTGAATAAAACAATTCCATGCTTATGAATAAGGATTCTCAACCAAGATTTGACCTAAGCTCCCTAAGAATGCCTGTTATCGCTCCCACCGCTTTACTATCTGGTGCAAAGTCAAGAGGTGCCTTACCTAAGAGGCCCGCCTCATGAATCTCCTTGTCGAAGGGTATTACACCCAGAAGTGGAACATTACGCTCAGCAAGAGCAGCCTCAATTACCTCTCGGTCGTGGTCGTCTCTGACCTTATTAGCGACAGCCAACACCCGATCAACCCCAATATCCTTAGCAAGTTTCTGAATACGCCCAACAGTGGTGATTGCTCCAAACCCCGGCTCCACTACAATAATGAGCGCATCCATACCCCGGGTTGTACCGCGGCCCAAGTTCTCGATGCCAGCCTCCATATCCATAACAACAGCTTCCCCGCTGCCAACAATAAGGTGGCGGATAAGAGCCTTAAGAAGCGCACCAGCAGGACACATGCAGCCCGAACCACCAATCTGTACTGTACCCGCAACAAGAAGTGTCACGTTATCCGGTGCTTGAACACCAAACTTCGCTGCCAAGTCGTCCACTCGTGGATTGAGTTTGAACATGCCACCAAAGGCGCGCCCCGCCTCCATGCCTGTTCTTTCCTGAACTAGCTCATCGTTTTCAGTAAGGGGCACAATACTCTCAGCAATCTCTGGTGAAATACCCAAGGAAAGAAAGAGAGTATGGTTAGGATCCGCATCAACAGCTAAAACTTTCACGCCCTCCCGACCAAGCAGTCGGGCAAGAGTCCCTGACACAGTTGTCTTACCCACCCCGCCTTTACCGCAAACTGCAATCTTCATATTCAGCACACCAGCTAGGCAAGCAGCGATTTCATCGCTTAAACTATTCTCATTACCGAATGACCTACTTCAACACCCGCTAACTAGAAGCTGTAACTCTTTCCCATTCGATTCCTGTCAAATTACACCGAATAAGTGCGTGTCTACCTCGCTTAGCTAGAGTCGGTGATCCGTTGTAACAGCTGGGTAAGGATCTGTTCTTCAGTCAACAAACCATCTGGAGGGGAATGGAATGGTTTTAGGGTGAGGGCTTCTCCGTCCATGCGGTTAACCGTCCCACCTACCTCCACCCCTGTGAGCGCAGTGGGTAGTACGACTCTCGCATGATGAGTTGTTAAGGAAGGAAGGGAAGAAAGGGCAATTAGAGGTAGTTTCTGCAGTGCCCTGGCTGTGGGTCTTGGGAGGAAGCTCAGCGCATCCAGACCCACTGCTAGCGCAACATCAAAGTCGCCTGACACTAGATTACTGAGAGCAGAGCAAGGCCTGGGTGGATTAGAAGCGAAATCGACGGCAAAAGATTGTTTGGTCACTGCACGACAGGTTTTCACTGCACCAATCGTATTACTATACGATATCAGCGGGAGCGAGGTACAGCGTCGTTTTTCAGTATTCAGTGTGGAGACCAACCTTGCTAACAAGGGGAGTGTGGCATCAGTGTGAGACGCATGCAGTAATCCGTTTCCATAAAAAACCGTGACATAATCTGCGAGTTTGAGCTGTTTGACGAGGCTAAGAAACTCGATTGCAGGAATACCCGCTATATGGTCCGGTGGCGCAGCATCCGTTCCCTCAAGTTCCTCTAGCAAGGCTGAGAGGAATTCGACATCTGCCTTACCACCCTTCAATACTAGTTGATGATTAGCAAGGCGGACCGATTCTGTTTCCCTGATATCAACAACAGTTATCGTACGGCTTTCTCTCCCCTCGGGGATCTTGTCACCCATGGGGAAAACAGCGAAGCGGCTGGCAAGACGGTGATGACTCTCCGCGGGGTTCGCACCCCAAAAGATCACGTGTTCACCAAAATGACGCACTTCATCAAGGCTAACCAGGTCTGCTTCACCACCTGAAAGGCCATGCTCAAGGAGTGAACCGTACTCAAGGCTTGCCGTGCTTTCAAAGACTCCTCCAACACTACGTGCAAGTTCCAGCCCCAACTTAATAACCTCATTAGGGCTGGTGGACCAACCAAACAAAAGCGGCTTTTTGCTCCCCAAAAGAAGGTCAGCTGCCTGCCCCAAGGCTTTATCAAAAGAGGTTCGTTTTTGCTTGCCATCACCGACTCGGAGGAGAGGTTTAACCAAACGGGATGGGTTGAGGATAGCCTCGTAGTAACCTTGACCTAGCCTGCAAAGCCCCAAGGATGACAATACGGTCTTTTGCACCTCGACACAAACGTCATCACAGAAAAGCGAGCAACCACAACAAACTGTATCCTTAATTCCAGAGTCCTCCTTCTTGACAGAATTTCACCAGATTTCTATTGCCCCCGCAGAGCAGCCTTGCTCACACACACGACAATTAACGCGATCAGGCGCGAAACGCCGGCACTTATCTAGATTAATGATGAGCGCTATACCATTCTCCACTCT
>CBDVBC010000151.1:0-4946 GCA_965372125.1 Candidatus Hermodarchaeota archaeon
TGAGCTGAGAGAAAGAGATCACAGGGCAGTAGCAGAAAGGGCTTGTCATCTTCTTTGAGAAAGGGTATGGTAGAGCTGAGCGAAGCCAGAGGACCTTGTCTCCAATAAGGAGCAGGCACTAATGTTAAAGAGAAGTATGGAGAAATTTTGGTAATGAATTTTTCTAGCTGCGATGCAAGGTGACCAGCAGTAATTATTACATCTGTAACTCCTGCCTCTTTTAGGGCGTTGAGTAAGTGTTCAAGGAGGGGATAGTTGGCAGCAGGGAGAAGTGGTTTAGGAAGATGATTTGTAAGGGGGGTAAATCGAGTACCTTGACCGCTGGCTAAGACCACTGCCCGCAAAGACTAACACCTCGAACAGGTTTTATTTGATAGTAATATCAGTTATTATGGTGGTATCTAAAAAATGACTAGTGACTCTCAGAAATGGCTAACGGTTGACAAACAAAACCCTGATCCTTTAATCATCAAGAAAGTAGCTGATATTATTCATCGAGGAGGAATCGTCATTCTCCCAACAGATACTGCCTATGGTCTAGCAGGTAACCCCACTGACCCAATCATAGTGAATCGGATTATAGCAATCAAAGGACGCCGAGGAAAAGCGGGAATGCCGGTATTGGCAGCAGATATTAGTCAAGTTATAGACATCGCTGAATTGGAGGGTATAGCCTACGATTTAGCAATGGCATTTTGGCCAGGAGGCCTCACGCTGATATTACCTGCACGTCGAAACCTACCTGAAGGCGTACAGGGTCCGAGAGGCACTCTTGCTGTACGTGTACCTGACCATTCTGTGGCATTACAAATCATCTACTATGTTGGTTTTGTTGTGACGGGTACAAGCGCTAACAGGTCAGGTGAACCTAGTCCATACACTGCAAACGCTGCATACTCTCAAGTTGGAGAACAGGTTGACCTTGTCCTTGACGCAGGTCCCACATACCATTGCTCTACTTCTACCATTGTAGATTGTACTGTAGAGCCACTAAGACTAGTGAGAAGGGGTGCTGTACCAGAGGAAGCGTTACGCCCGTGGCTCTCCAAATGATTGATTTCCATCAGTTAATGGAAAAATCAAATCGACGATAGCCCCGAAGATATAAGAATAGGTTAATTCACCTTGTTCGACTGTATGCTAAAGATTCAAGACAAGTTCAATGTGTTGTTGTCATGCAGCCGTTTTCGGGAAGTGGAGAGCTGCCAAGAGCTACACCGCCTTGTTGATGAAGATTCCAAGCTATGTGATCTTATCTGGTGCAAGATGACTGGCATCAGTAGTCTTGTAGTAGCACAGGTGGATTGTGACTGCCATGACTTTGTTAAGCGCCTTGCCCAAATTGTCAAGAATATGCCATGGAGTGTTCGAGAGCTGTTGAAAATCCAGCCCATCGATCTTGTCGTGGAGAGCAGCTTAAAAGCAATTCGTGCTGGTGCACATCAGCTTGCTGAACGGATGCCCAAAGAAGCGAAATTCAGGGTGAATCTACATCGCAGGGATACTGATTTGGAACGTGAAACGCTTCTCCGTGAAGTAGCTGTTCAGTTTCCCGGTGAAGTCGATTTAGAGGACTATGAATGGATATGCGCGGTTGAAATCCTCGGGTCGGTTACTGGGCTTGCACTCATCCGAGAAGAAGAGATTCTAACGATGCGTCGGCCCTGATTATTTTTCTTAACATGATTCAGCTTTTCGCTGAGTAATTTCGTGAATAGTACTGTTGAAATAACTTACTTCTCAATAGCGAGGAGGGCACAACGTTCGTAGACAAGCTTGGTGATTGCGTGATATCTGTCAACAGGGCTATCTGTTGCTAGAATTGCCTCAAGTTCAGTAGAACCGAGGTCAAAGGCAAGTTGGATGGCTTCAGCCTTTGCACTACTGTTTATTTCTAGTACCTGCGGTGTATCCTCTGCACCTATTTCGCTGAGTAATTTCAAGTAAATCAGGCGAAGCGATTCCTGGGAACCGCCTAGTAAAACACCACCGACTTGTGTAGTTGAATCAGTTACACCTAAAATGTCAAGGGCACGGGTTATTTGACGTTGGGAAGCAGCATACCTGAGAAGTTCCATTCCCACTGTATTAGCTCTCTGTGTGCATTGATGAAAGGCTTGAAGCGCATGGTGAGTGGCAAAGAGGAGATGAAGAGGGCTTGCTATTCGCTCTGCATCAACTAGTTGGAGAGTGGCTTTCATATCATCTGCCAACCTTTGGCTTTTTGAAAGGAGAGACTCTGTGGAGGAAGGGATTAAGAGTGTGCAACCAAAGATTCCCACAATGTTCTCCTCTCCACCAACGGTAATATCATACAGTAATAGAGGGGTCATTCTAGCCGACACCACCTAGTAATTGACAGGGGACACTAACTCCTAAAGGGGAAGCTTCCAATTAAACCAAGAAGGTAGTAATCCGGGGGTAAAAATACGGATAACAAAGGCAACGTATAGCCCTACCGCTAATAATAGAGTAGCTAGCACAACCATAGCGACATCATATTTTCGGAAGCGAAGCTCGTAAAGACTGGTTCGCTTCGCTGATGAACCGAAAGCTCGAGACTCCAGACTTTCGGCCACCTGGAGAGCACGACGAATAGAGCTAACAATTATTGGAATGAGAATCGGAATATAGTTCCTAACTTTTTGCAGCAGGTTCCCTTTCTCCAGTTCGAGGCCGCGTGACATCTGAGCGTCTCGGATAGTTTCCGTTTCGGTTGCGATAGTTGGAACATACCGGACTGCCATAGAGAAAGCGAAAGCAAATTCATAGGGAATTCTTAGTTTTACAAGGGCAAGTGCAAAGTCGTCGGGGTGAACTGTAAGGAAGAAGACAGAGAAAGCGGTCATTAACATTACAAGTCGGAGCACTGTAGAAACGGCGAAGGAAAGAGAGGTAAAGAGAGTGTTTATGATAAGGATAAAACCTGCAAGCTGAGCTAATCCCCTCAGACTTCGTGCCCACTGACGAAGTGACCGAGCTACTGCTAAGAAAGGTAACATCAACATTAGCGATAGGAGAAGTGGAATAATATCTAAGAAGAGCAAACCAAGGACAGAGAATGTTGTAGCCATATAAAGCGTCGTGCGCGGATCAAGGCGATGAATGAAGGTGTCCTTCTGGTGGAACCGGAATGCCTCAAATAATGATGACATCGCACGTTTACCTCTTTGTAAGCAGCTTGTTTGTGGCTGCGACTGCCTCCCCCAGCGCTATGATATCCCGGGGGAAGGTTGGTAGTTTATCTGCGAGCTTGTGGGCTAGCTGGGTTATCTGAGGGGGTAATAATCGCGCCCGTCGAAGCAGACCCGGATTTCCCAATACTTGGCGCGGTGAACCATCTGCAAGGATATGTCCTTGTGATATGAGGACAAGACGATCAACCACTTGAACAGCGAACTCTACGTCGTGAGTCACAAGGAGAATGATAGAATCAGAGCAGCGGAAGGAATCGACGAGTTGAGCTAGCTTAAGCTTCTGCTTAGCATCCTGAGCTTGGGTTGGTTCATCCAAGATTAAGATATTTGGTTCCACACAAAGCACTGAAGCTAACGCGAGGCGTTTTCTTTCCCCACCGCTGAGCAGAAAGGGAGACTGTTCCTTGTAACGAGTCAGGTCAAATCGTTCTAGGTACCGTGAAACCCGCTTTTCAACTTCATCACTCGGAAAACCCAAGTTACGGAGTGCGAATGCAACTTCGCCTTCAAGTGTGTCAGAGAAAAGTTGGTGATCCGCATTTTGGAAAACAAAACCTACTTTACGTGCTAGAGCTGCTGTTGAAGTAGAGCGCGTATCAACCCCATCGATGAAGACGGTACCACGGCTGGGCTTCAAAAGTCCATTGATATGTTTGACCAAAGTCGTCTTACCAGCACCGTTTTCCCCCATAATACCCACTACTTCACCTGGTGATATCTCAAGTGAAATATCACAGAGAACAGGATGATTAGGAGTATAACTAAACCATACACCATCAAAGAGAATCATCTTTTCATCTCCTCTAGGATAGCTTTCACAGTCGAGTCGACGGAGAGGGGGCACGCTGTCCGGAGTCTGGGATAGTTAAGTTGTTTGACTAGTTGTACAACCGGTGGGATTGCTACACCTACTTCAGCCACTTTATCATCCATAAGAACTTCCCAAGTGGGTCCCTCAGCAATGACGCGGCCCTCATCTAGCACGACGAGTTCTCGTACAAGAGGTGCTACTAATTCAAGTCGGTGTTCTATGAGAATTATTGTCAGCATGGTTTCACGGTTGAGCTGATGAAGCAGCTGGAGTACCTCAAATGCGGAAAGTGGATCAAGATTCGATGTTGGCTCGTCAAGGACAAGAATCTCAGGTTGAAGCGCAAGAGTGGCTGCTATGGCGACCCTTTGCTGTTCACCCCCAGAAAGTTCAAAAGGAGGCTTATCACGGATTTCTTCTAAACGGATACTATGAATTAGGTCTTCGATGCGGCGGCGAATCTCTTGGCGCGGTACACCAAGATTTTCTGGACCAAAAGCAAGTTCCCTCTCCACATTCGGTGCTACTAACTGATTTTCAGGATTCTGGAAGACTAGTCCCACCTTCTGCGCTAATTCATGTGCAGCATATTCGCGGGTGTTCCATTCATTTACGATTACATCTCCTATCATCTCTCCAGGATAGAAATGTGGAATAAGTCCGTTTAGACATCTTGCCAATGTAGTTTTTCCGCAACCACTTGGCCCGACAAGACCGATAAAGTCACCACGAGGAAATGAGAGGGTGACATCATCTAATACTTTTGTTTTGGAGCCTCTGTAAGAGAAAGAGAGATGGTTTATTTCGATGCTCACAGAATATCACCCAACAGCAGGCTTATTGCTTGACGAGCTCGACTTAAGCCGAGTTTTAAGTTCTTTCCGCAAGAGTTGCATTGCCAGTCCGAGAGCATGTTCACTATCTGCTCTACCATTCGC
>CBDVBC010000152.1:0-4914 GCA_965372125.1 Candidatus Hermodarchaeota archaeon
TAATCACCACTAGCTTCGAGGAGTCATAAAGGAATAGTGTAGTTGGCTGCCCCACTGGTTGAAATCGCCTGATAATTCCTGCATCTTCAGGTGGGTAGGCTCGAACTGCAACAACCTCAGTCTCCGTTAAGGTGTAGATGTGGGTGCCATCTGTTTTCACATGATCCGGTTCATCAACACCTTCGACCTGAACATTTGTCGTCGAGTACCCAGCAGCACCACCCGCTAACTGCCCCCCAGCAGCATCAAGGGCGATTAAAGAGCCACTTCCCCAAGGACTAGCACGATGGGTGTGCAAGAACAAAGACAATTCAGCGTAAGAGTTGAAGCTGAATCGGCGGCACCATCCTGAAGCCGATGTAGACTCCGGTCGCAGAAGTTCCAGTCAGAAACACTGTGAGAATCAGCATCACACGGAGCGAAGGTAACGGTCGCTGAATCCTCCTATCAGAAAGGGAGATGAATCTTACTACTGACATGCTGTTTACTGTAGATTCTTTCACTCTTTATCCTACAGTTTAGAACAGAATTCTTTGTAGTGTTCTACTATATTGAACACTCTAACACCAATGCTTATGATTTCTGTCAGCTCAGGGTACTGTTCAAACATTGGCAATCTTTTTTACGCACAGCCCGTGCACATCGTAACAGGACCCACTCTCCAAACAATACTTGGCAAGGGGAATACCTGTGTTCGAAATACTCACTACGAAACTGATTACACCTGACATCTACGAGTTCGACATCCATGCACCGGAGCTCGCAGCGAAGGCTCGCGCTGGACAATTCCTTATTCTTCGACTCCACGAAAGAGCTGAACGTATTCCCCTTACCTTCAAGGACTGGGATGCTGAAAAGGGAACGGTCACCATCATATTCCAGGCACTAGGCAAATCCACTTGGGAGCTGGCTAAAGCCAAGGAGGGTGACGCTATCTGTGACGTACTCGGTCCCCTCGGAATGGTGCCGCCAGTCGAGAACTACGGAACAGCAGTGGTTGTGGCGGGTGGATGTGGAGCTGCTCCCGCCTTCCCCCGGGCCCGTTCTCTCAAGGAAGCGGGCAACCACCTTATCTCGATTTTAGGTGCTCGCAACGAAAACCTACTTGTCTGTGAACTTGAAATGAGTCGAATCAGCGATGAACTCATCATCACCACCGATGATGGCTCCAAAGGCACCAAAGGTTTTCCAACAAATACCCTGAAGGAGCTACTCGAATCAGGGCGCCAGATAGATTATGTTTTCACTGTTGGTCCTCCGATTATGATGAAGTTCGTCGCCGCCACAACCAAGCCTTTTGGTATCAAGACCGAAGCAAGCCTAAACCCGATAATGGTAGACGGGACCGGGATGTGTGGTGCCTGCCGCGTAGAAGTAGGAGGCGAGACAAAGTTCGCCTGTGTTGATGGGCTAGAATTTGATGCCCACGAAACTAATTTCGACCTTCTCATCAAGCGCTTGGAAACCTACAAACCACAAGAAAAGGTCGCTCTCGACAGGTACGAGCACTCCTGCAAATGCGGAGAGTAGCTAGAAACTAGCTTAGTCCTAGTGGAACATATTATGTATTAGCATTGCTTTTTTCCCTCCAATTTTCGGAACCTTTTGCAAATCCTCAACTGAAGCAGAAGCAACTTCAGCAATTGTACCAAAGTGTTCTAAAAGGTTTGTAGCTAATTGCTCACCGATATGAGGGAGGGCGGAGAGAATGTACCGTTTGCGATCCTTTTCTGGCAAATCGGCTTTCGCTGGTTTTCGATACCACTTTGCCTCAGGAAACCTGTCGTTTTTTCCAGACGCTTCACGCTTTACGAGGATCCGCAAGAACGCCTTGAAGGCTGTGTCATCCTCTGCGTGGATAATCGGCGTGTTATATACATAGACGATTTGCATGAACGCGCCCATCTGCTGCGACCAAAACCTCAACAAGTCGTCATGGTAGCCACGTTCAAGGTAGCTCTCGAAGTTTCCGTGAATTAGAAGAATTCGTCGGTTGACAGTATGTTCCAACACCGTTTCTGTCTTAATCATTCGGAGAAGCTGCTCCCAAAGACGGTTTGACCTTACTGACGATAAGAAATCGGGTACAGTCTTCCTCTCAACGCAACAAGCCCCATTATCTGATACAATCAGGTAGTCCCCTACCGGTAATTGGGTGTAAGAGATTTCATCGCAGACATCCTTGCACGCTTCTTCAACTAACGATGCCATTTGTCGCTCCCGGTGATCTACTAAAAGTCGCAATCTATCAGGTCTCCGTTAATGTAGCGCACTACTGTCAAATTAAAGTCCTAGTCTACCGAAACCAATATAAATGAACCAAAATCCGCCAGCCGCTTAAGGTGACCGCGAAGAATGATGGAATACTTCCCCCTTTGCACAAAAATACCGAATCCAAAGCAAGGCGCCAGCACAAAACACTGCCCTTACTGCGGGAGCATTGACACACAACGCGCTCATAATGTTGCCAATTTCTGGCGCAACAGCGAACCCCTGATTAGCCTTGAAACATGGATTTGTAATGAGTGCGTGAAACAGTGGATTCGTCATTCTGACATTCACCCAGTCACTCGTCTTCGTCGTCTCCTAGCCGCTGCAACCCCTGAAGTTCGACGAAAGTATATTGGGATCAATCCCCTAATGATCCGCTCACAGCCTGATGATGTTGAACCCTGTGAATTCTGCATGCCGCTTCTAGCTGTAGGTTGTCTTTTAGATCCTGATGAACGGGTTGCCTGTAAACATCGAATTGATTGCTGGGTCCGCACAGGCAACTTCCCTGACGCCTCACAACACGAGCCGTTTGTTTCCCCCTATGAGGGACTTGCAAAGCATAGCAAGTCACTACAGGAGCTCACTTGATGGGTTGCCGGATAATTGTCTTGAGCTTTGCAGCTGCTGTCCTTCGAGGGTCACTTAGGTAGATTTCGTGATGCTTTCCTCGAAGCTCGTAGCCTTGGTCACGAGCAAACTCGTGGAGCTTCTCGATTGTTGGTCCTTCCTCGGCAAAAGGACCAAAGTACATGATTTGAACAGAAAGCCCTTCGTGATAGGGTTCAAATCGGAGTTTTGATAGGGCAGGCACCGGTTTCTTTAGCTTGACCTCCTCAACTGCCCTGTCAACATACTCTTCAGTCACAGGACTAGGTTGCATTATCATTATGGTCCATTTCCATTCGTCCCGTCGATCCATACTCCACTCAGCCATGTCGTCGACCCACCAGAGCCCCTCGAGAGGGAGTACGACATAGTCGGCTAGTCCCGCTTTTTTCAGTGCAAACTTCACGCCAAACGCAACCGGATAAAGGGTCTGGATAGCTTCTTGATACTCCTTGGTTGTATTTGGATCTCCTTGCCCATCGATCATCAAGAAGTTCATAGAAGGAACATCGACTATCGCAGGAACTTTTCGAGGAGGATTATAGAGTTCGGAGAGTACTTGCCTGTAATTTATTTTCTGCATTATACTCACTCCTTTCAGATGATGCTCTTAAGCTGTTGGATGGCTTCCTTTTCAACATCATGAAGATGGAGAATTTGCTGATGAACGGCAGGGAGGAACTCGGGAGCATTCTTGGCTTCAGCTACGATATCATCGAGTATATCATTAAGCTCCTTGTTAAGCTGCTGTAACCTTTCGGTTGCACGAGGTTCCTGAGCTAGGAACACGCGTTCCTGTTCCCAGAGAATTCTTCGAGCCTTACGCAAGGCGGGGTATTCGTCCGGCAGCATTAGTTCTGCGATTCTACTCCAGATTATTCCTGATTCCTTGTACTTTTCAATAACCGAATCAAGCCGTGGCTCTCCGAGGATGTCCCTCGCTTCAGTGAGAAATCTAGTAAACATTGGTCGGAAGGAGCTTCCACCGGTGCCACCCGTCTCGATGTATATGAAGCCTTGCATGAGACAGTCCCAGAGCTTGCGTCCCGGGAACATCTCGGGCCATTTGAGGAGGAGCTTAGCCCATTTTTTCATACCCTTTAATCCTATGTTGCTAATAGGTGGATTCAGCATTCCATCTACAGATTCTCGGAGGGCTTGCCGTAGCATCTTAGGTGTTACCTCCAGCTCCTTAGGTAGTTTGATATCGAACATGGCATGTTGGGGTGGCCATGGCGGAAACTTGGAGCCCCTCGCTTGCTTCAATTCTTCTACCGTGACTGCCACTCCCCGTTTCCCTCGGTCCGAGATATAGGCGACATCGGATGCTTCATCGATGCCATAGATTACGATGACATGTTGACCAAAATGCGCATCCTCTGGAACACCCATGTATGGAAGATAAGCCATATCGGCATAGATTACTGTTGGTTGCCCCGCCTTTAGTCGATCCACGAGCCGTATATGTCCTCGTTTAGCGCTAGTAGTTCTCTGCGGCTGAATTGCTGCCCCTGTTCGTTTTCCAATATTTTCGATGAAGTATCGACCTCCCCCACGTCCTCCGACTAGCGGGGCAGGCATCATTTTCATGTACCAGTAGATGAACCCGATTCCTCCAGCTAGACCGAAGAGCATCTCCTCTGATACTGGGAGATCGTTGTATTGGAAGACTTTACGCACTGCGCTGGTTTCGCAGTGAATACCTCCGAAGAAGTTGAAATCATCAATTACATATCGATTATTCATTCTCAAACCTCAGTTGTTTTTTTCCGATATTTTTTAAGTAGGGTTCCCACCCAGTTGAGTTCAGCTTGACGATGACCTAATGCGTGGTCGAAGACCGCCTCGGTTATGAAATCTAGTGGCTTCAATTCCTCTATGCGTTTATTAAGAGCAGTGATTTTCTCACGGAGATCAGCACAGTAAGCTTCCAAGCATTTGATAGCTTCCTCTTTATGGAGTAAGTAAAGATTCGCAATCCCTAGGTCAACGCGGAAACAGGGACGGTCAGGCTCTGATAAATATAGCCTGATT
>CBDVBC010000153.1:0-4899 GCA_965372125.1 Candidatus Hermodarchaeota archaeon
TCAGACAACAGCGGCAGGCTGGGGGACCGGAACGGTCACCAGCCCAAGTACCTCTCAAATCAAATTCCTTGATTTTAACAGCACCGCAGACCCGGTTAGGTCGGTTGACATCCAAGGCCGAACAGTCTATGCGGTGAGCTACTATGACTCGGGCAGCGATAGCCTGCGCATCTTCGATATCACCGACCCGGCCAATATCCTTTCTCGGGATACTCGGAACGCAGCCTCCCACCTCGTCGCAGGAGAGGTGGCAGGCGATATCTGGTATGTCGGTACTTCGGACAACAACTGGTTAGCGCTTTACAATGTCAGCGATTCCTTCAACATCCCCTTCCCAGTGGATATGCTAAATACCATCGAAGGTGATGGCAGCATCAACGACATCGCGGTGCAGGGGCACTTCCTCTACGTCGTCCTCTATGGGACATCAGGATTGGATTTGTCCATCTTCGATGTGGAGGATCCCACGAATATCCGCAAGGTTGGCGGTCGCGGCTATTCCGAAGCCCTTGGTTTGGACATCGTGGGTGATATCGCCTACGTTGGTGATGGAGGCTATGGTCTCTACCTGGAGAACGTCTCCAACCCGTACTCGACCAGCTTTGAAGACAGCGTAGATACACCTGGTAATGCCACGGATGTCGTAGTTGATGGCGGTTTCGCTTATGTGGCGGACGGTGATTATGGCGTACAAATTGTCGATGTCAGTGATACCAACAGCATCTCTATCCTTGGCAGCTGTAACACGCCAGGTAACGCGGAGAAACTTGCGCTGCATGGTAACACCCTCTTCGTGGCAGACCACACTGGCGGCGTCCGGGTCATCGACGTCTCTGACCCCACCAACCCAACGAATATCACCAGCTTCACAGGATACACCGCCTACGATGTGGCAGTGTCTGGGGGCGTCCTCGTGGTGGGCTGCAATGACGGTATCCGAACCTACCAAATCGGGAGCTTCACCGACCTCTCCGTGGTAGGAACCTACGACACTCACGAGGCCTGGGATGTACGGGTGCGAGGCGATATCGCCTACGTAGCTGCAGGTCCTGATGGCTTCCTCACACTCAACGTCAGCGACCCAACCAACCCGGTGCTCCTCGACAATATCACAGTGGGAGTTAGTTGTAGCAAGCTCGATGTGCAGGGGCACCTCGTCTTTGTTAACGACTTCCAAGGGTCATATTTCTACATCTTTGATGTCAGTGACCCCGCCAACATCAAACTGATAAATTCAGTTGGTGCCACTCTCATGTTAGATGTCTTTGCCTGGGGTGAGATAATCTTCTACACATACACCGGAGGCTGGGGATGGGTCAACGTGTCCAATCCCTACTCCACATCTTTTATGCAGTGGAGTGTCTTTACTAACGTGACTGCTTGCTGGGTGCAGGGTTATCACCTCTACCTGGTTGAGAATCTCACCACATCGGGTCTCGGCCTCCACGTCTACGACATCACCTGCCTGGCTTGTCCATTCCTGATCAGCAGCACATCTCTCCTCAGCTATCAGTACGATATCTTCGTGGATGGCAATTACGGATATGTAGCGAACCGTAACGCCGCCTATGTCTGCAACCTTACAGACCCCTACAACCCTGTGATAGCCGACAGCACCACCTCGAGCAGCCCGGCGATGGGTGTCTGGGGCTTTGGCTCCTACATGATCACCGCCCGGTATGGTGGGGGTGTCCAAGTCGTCGATACACGCAACATCAACAACGTCAGGGTGCTCAGCTCCTACACCGGCGCCACTACTGCCCTCCAAGTCACCGTGCATGGCGACTATGTCTACGTCGCGAACCGGGGCTCGCTAGAGATTCTCCGCTTCTTCGAATCTGGCAAGACCTACACGACAGGTGTTTCCACCGCCCGGTCCAGTACCATCGATACTGCACCTGATATGATTGTAGACGCCACACTTACCGCGACAGCGCTAGAACCAGCACCTGCGGGGCTTACCTACTTCCTATCTGCTGACGGCGGCCTCCACTGGGAGTCCGTCACCCCTAGTGTCCAGCATGTCTTCGTCTATCCTGGCAGTGATCTCCGATTCCACGTCAACTTCACCACGCCTCTGAGTGACCGAAGCGCCCACCTCTACCAAATCAGTATCTCCTATAACCACATCCCCTTCCCAGCACCTGTCCTCCTCTGGGCAGCCATCATCATCGTTGTCGTAGTGGTCGTCATCCTCGTTCTGCTTCTCTTGTACTTTTTCTGGTACAAGAAGAAGAAGTAGAAATGGGTGGTTCGTACTGGAGGCGTGACCGCGCCTCCTCCCCTCTCTTTTTTCTGATGAAGGCCCATTGCGTGTAAGTGTATTGAGCTAGAGTTCTGCTTCGCCGATGACGCGGCCTAGGTTGCAGGTGAGGTCGATCTTGAAGTAGGTTCCCGCGATAATGTTTTCTAGCTCCATGAAATCCGAGAGTGGGTCCTCCGGTGTGTTGCCGAAGGTGATTTTGCCTTCGCCTGCTTCGCCTGAGTGGATGGTGAAGTCTAGCTTGGAGGCGGTTATCTGCTTGAGGTCATAGCCCTTGCCGTCGACGGAGGGGATGAGCTTGAGGTTGATTGAGTCTCCTGTATCAATCCAGTCTCCTGGTCCTGTTATCTCGATTTCGAAATCGAGGATTGCTTCGCCTTTGCGGTGGATGCTGGCCTCTATTTCGCCACCCTCATGTTTCCATTTGAAGTCGGCCATCTTGGCGGGAAAACCCCAGACCTCCCGGTGGGAGGCGCAAGACGCATCGTTGTCCGTGTACATGGCTACGCAGAATACACCGAAGTGCTCTTTGTAGGTGCACTGTACAACGATTGCTGCTTCCCACATTTCAGGGCCGAAGGGTGTGTTCCGGAACTTGGCGAGGTAGGCTCCCCCAAGTAAGCCGGGTTGTAGGGGCTTGGGGAGTATGCGCTGCATACAGGCAGCTGTTGGTGTGAAAATTACTTGGATCATCTCCGAGTCAGTATAGCGGAGGGTTTCTACCTTGTGGAGGGGTGCTTGAAAAGGCATTGACAATGGTTTCGTCATAGGTTTGGTCACCACTTGAGATACCTAATCCTTACCTGTTTAGGCTCTTATTTCTTCACCTTTCGACAGAAAGGAGGAACCTCTGGCATATCTTCTTAGTGTAGCTGTGAAAGGACGGCATCCGAGGCTAGTTTGATTGAATGTTTTACTATTTCCCGTCATGATTCTGAATCAACAGTATCCAACGGAGCAATCACCTTTTCAGTTAACCCTCTAGAACCCTTGCCTATGGTTCGCGCACTGTTACTAGCTCTTCTTCAAGCAAATCCCGGCTCGTCAGGTTATGACTTGATGAAGCTTGTACGGCACAGCACTCACGAGGTAGTCGAGCTAAAATCTGGTACCGTGTACCCAGAGCTGAAAAGACTAGAAAGAGATGGATTGGTGACATCCAAACAAGAAGGAGAAAGGCGGAAGCGCCGAAGCTATCAGCTCACAGAAATGGGGACAAAAGAACTAAAGCAGCTCCTACACCAAATACAGTTTCGAATCAAAAACATCCTCCAACCACTCATCCGAATAATAGAGAACCCTTCGAGTGATTCGATCTAGCCATTCATTTCGTGAAATGCACAAAGACAGTATATTAAATCCCAGACAACAACAATACACTTCAGCTAGTAGCGACCATCTAATTATACGGCACCAAGGGATTCTTTTGCGTGATGAACGTTGCGGGTGGGTTGTTCGAGCGATTGGCATGTTGACATTAACCACTTCTGGCCCCAAGCTCTTAACCGCCTCGTAAAACGTGTATCCCGATATGATCTTTTCATCTTCGCAGGCGACCTTTCCCATGACAAACACAAGTACCGGGAATTTTGCCACAAACTAGCCCAAAGCGCCCCACAAACCCAAATCGTCTTCACAGCAGGAAATCATGACATCTGGCTGCTCAAGCCCCCCAGATCTCAACGGGACCTCACAGAAGAGCTTAAACCCTATCTCGCAGGTAGGAAAGGGGATTTGGTGAAGGTTGGAAGGCAGGAGATGCGGGAACGTCGGGGGCTGGCGTATCTCCTACTCTTGGAGCGGAGCCTGAGCGGAGACAAGATGGAGGCGCTGAGTGCAGCCTGCATCGAGGCGGATATCCACCTACTGGATGTCTGGGGTCCCTTGGTGATTGGGAAGATAGCAGTTGTAGGAAACTGTGGGTGGTATGACTACTCATACCGGACCACCAAGTACGACATAGACATGGTTCACTACAGGGCTAAGCAGTTACCTGGCGGAGGCACCTGGATGGATGCCCGATTCGCCTTCTGGGGCGCCCCTGATGAGCTGGTCTGTGAAGCCATGTTACAGGATATCCAAGCACAGCTCGAGTTTCTAGCACGCGACCATCCAGAAGTTGAACACATAATCGCTGTGAACCATCATGTCCCCCATCCTTTGGGCGTGAAGAACAAGGGCGAGATCAGCTGGGACTTTTTCAATGCTTTCACCGGCTGCGGACGCTTCGCCCAGCTCTACCAAAAGGACCCAAGGGTGCGTCAAGTAGTCTTTGGACACACGCATTTCCCCCAAAGCTTCCAGGAGGACCATGTAACCTACTCCTGCGCCCCCTTTGGTTATCTGAATAGGGAGGAGGAGAACCCACAAACCCTTCGCCAAGCCCTCATCGAAGGAACAGGAAATCTAGAAAAGGCACTTGACACAAAGTTCTATGAATTCAATATCTAGGACGAAGGCTATTTTGATTATCTGGTTTATTGCTGGGTTCCTGCTGTTGGTTCTGCTTCTCCTTAATGTTGTGTGCCGGCGCTCAGCATTACCCCGTACACTTAGTTTTGAAGGGATTGAGCCACCTGGTGTTGTGCAAGCTTTTGATTTCATGAGCCGCGTTCTTCCTCCCTTCAAGCTCCTCC
>CBDVBC010000154.1:0-4866 GCA_965372125.1 Candidatus Hermodarchaeota archaeon
GTAGCTGTATAGAAAATAGGATATGCTGAGAAGGGTAAAGGGATGCCGTGCTGCTTGTCTCCAAATAGGGCTTTGTGTTCGATGTCTAGTGTAATAGTCAAGAACGAGACTTACTGGATAGAAGAGAGAGATTCCAATACTAAGGATGACCAGCCAAGGTCCTGCCACCGTGAAGAAAACAGCTCCAACCCACACCAAGGGCACTAACAGTACTCCGATTATAATAAACTGGGTCCGCATAATGATTCAACTCACTAGTACTTCTAATTTATAAAAATAGGGCAAGCGAGGATTAGAGATTTTTATTGTGGCTAGAGGGTTTGGTCTAGTTGCTGATAGCACAGGACACCATCACAATTTTAGGTGTAAGTCGTTCAGTCTTTGTGAAGTGCGTTGCCTGATTCAGCTGGGGATCACGTTATTCGTGTGGATTTCGATTCGGTAGCAGATATCTATGAAAGTACTAGAGGGGTTCCGGAGCCCTTCATGCGGTATCTCATCGAGGACATCTTCAAGACGCTAGAGCTAGCTGAAGACAGCTTTGTTATGGATTTGGGTTGTGGAACGGGACGCCTGGTCAGGCAGTTTGTGGATAAAGGTGTCAGAACAATCGGTGTGGATATATCTCAGCAGATGCTGGGTGTAGCTTGTGGGAACCAGCAGACCCACACTTATACGAAGGCTCATCTTGTTTCAGCTGATGCTGTTGCTCTACCCTTCTTGAATGGGCTTTTCCACGCAATTATAGCCATCCATCTGTTTCATCTATTCCCTGACTGGCAGAGCAGCCTCATCGAAGTCCAGCGGCTGCTTCAACCCAGCGGCGTTCTAATTACTGGCTTTATTGAATCGCCTATACGCGCCTCTCGCCTCTCAAGCATTTTTGAGCAACGGCGCGTCGAGTTAGGATACCCTCCCCTTAGGTTTGGGGCGACAACTGAAGAGGTGATTGCGACACTCGAAGGGGTGGGCGCCACCGTAGAGAACAGGGAATTTCATACAATTACCCATGTACCTTACAAAGAAACGCTGAAGTGTTTTGAGCAACGTGTATTTTCCTCAACATGGGAGAACCTCCCGGACGTGGTTCACCGCCAGATCATGCAGGAGTTGCGCCGCTTTGTTAACAGCGAGTTCCGCTCCCCCTCCCTTATTGAGCCGGTGAAAATAATGGCCAAGTTGTACTACATTCAGTTCGACTAGCAAACCTTTTTGAAACCAACTATAATTGATAGAGCGAACGTGATCAATTTGGGATTCGAACTTGAAGAACCGAGAACCCACAAGTATCGCAGACATTTTGGGAAGACCGCCCGAATTCTAGCGATGGTCGGCTATGTTGTCAGCCTCATGAGTATGATGACGTTCAGCTTCACCATGAGTATCGGTATAATGGCAATAATTGACCTCTCCTTTGATTACTTCATGATCTCCCTGTTCAGCATAATTGGCATCCCCATAGCTAAGTTAATGATTTGTATCATCCTGCCGATGTTTGGAATGAGCTTTCTAGCAATACCGCGCTACAGGAAATGGTCTGTTGCACTCCTCATTGTACCAGGCATCATTTTCATTATACCCTTCGGAGAGCCTGTTACCACTGCCCTTCTCCTTCAGAATTTTGGGTGGTGGCCCTTCCTACCCTATTTTATTGGCGGCTCCTTATTCATTATCGCAGGAGTATTCGCTGCTCTTTGGATCCCGGAAATGCGATTACCTCGCCCCACCCACTTCAGGGCACCAGTTGCAGATACCGAATCACCGAAAACTAGAGAGATGTACGTCTGCCCTAACTGCCGCACGCCACTACTGGGCGACGAGAGGTTCTGCCCGGGATGTGGCAAAGTTTTGAGAAGAGGCTAAACTTTATCCATTGAAGGTGAAGTGAATCCGTATAGGTGTTCTGTATGAGTACAAGGAAAGAATTCTGGGAGTTAGTTCGGATTCTTGTTTTCGTTGGGGTTCTTCTCTGTCTGATAGGGGTATTTTTGATCGCCCCGATCTTTGTTTTTGTCACAGAAGACATGTTGATTCAGGAGAGTATGACCGTATTCATGATTACGCTGCTGGGGAGCCCGTTTATCAAAATCATCCTCAGCCTGATATTATTCAGGAGAGGATTGAACCTACTCTACATCAAAGGGACAAGGAAGTGGGGTGTCCTGGTCCACCTCGTATTTGGACTTATTGTCCTTCCACCCTTCCTAGTTGGGGACCCTGCTATGATTTCCTTTATTCTTCTGTATCTCGGCCCTTTGCCCTTCATACCATACTTTATCGCGGGTAGTCTATTCATCCTCGCAGGAATTCTAGGCGGTCTTTGGAAACACTAGGCTCTGTGTCCTTGAAGAATCGGTTGCTGATATAATAAGGTTGAATTAGATATCTAGCTGAATGTAAGGGCGGAGAACGATGCGGACACAACAACTGGTCAAGGACTCGCGGGTTCCTCATCCCCCTTATTTCCTTCAGCTCCTCCTGAAGCCCCGTTTTGTCCTCCTGGTCCATATCATATTTTGGCTTCTTACCCTTCCAGGTTACCTTAACTTAGCATAACTTGTTAGCCCTTTCAGGGTGGGTTCTGCTAAGTTCGGTTCTCTGACCTTCGCCGCCACGTGGGCGGGCGCATGGCCCCCGGCTACCTGGAGTGGCCGGGTGGGCTCCACGGTAAGAATCCTCCCCCACACCGCGGCGTTGGTTCGTGTGCCTGGTGTGTGCGGTGTGTGGTGTGCCGTTTCATAGTGTGCCAGCGCTTCACTGCCTCTGCCTTTGGCTTGGCGCGTGCACAGGGCGGTTAGCCCCCGTTGTCCCTGCTTGCCACATGGCTCAGGCTTCCATCGCCTTCATCTGCACAAGGGCGCTTCAGGGCACCTTCCCACCAGCGCTTGGTGGGCATTGTTTCTTGGTGGCGGTGCCTTTTAAGCCGTGGGGGGTGTTGGATAACTGAGGCGTCTGCAGGGTTCTCACCAGGTGCTATTAGGTTAGACCAGGTTACGTAAAATTAACCGTTACAACTACGAACCACCCTTCCTGTTCGGAGACCCCGCCATGTCCGCACTAATTCTATCGTATCTTGGCCCCTTACCCTTCATTCCCTATTTTATCGCGGGGAGCCTATTCATTCTCGCGGGAATCATGGGAGGCTTGTGGAAACATTAGGATTCAGAGGATCATGGTTGCCGATATAATAAGGTTTAATTAGATTTCTAGCTCTACTATGATTTGACAGGAAAAGCTCGGAGGACTGCCCCCTGAGCCAAGATTAGGTCGGGGGCAATTTCCTGTTATTCTTCCCCTAGCATGGTTCTCATCTGTCGGTGTTTTCTTTACCAGTCGGGTGTTAGAGCGACTTTTACGGCTTTCTTGGTGAGGATGAGGTCGAAGCCCTTCTCGAAATCTTTGATGGGAAGCGTGTGGATAATGCTTTGGCGAAAGGCTTCATGCTGAGCCGCAAGGTAGAGTGCAAGGAGGAACTCGGAACCTTGGTATGGTATCCACGAAGCCATCCGTTGCGAGGAGCCCCACCAACAAGTTGTTCCTTCTTCAAATGAGGGGCAGCTGTTCCTCGACTCGTAACAGATAGAGGGTGGGTGAAGCCGCCGCCTAGTAGCGTGAGCGGAGAGACCGGCGTAGGATTACGGCGTACCCGATAAACCAGATTATGTGCACGGTTGCGAATGCCAGGAACAGACCAAAGAAGGGACTGTGAGGAATAGAATGACTTGGATAGCCAAAATTCAGAAATAAAGTTAGCAGAAAGGTGAGAAGGGCTAATGGTACGAAGTGCCGCAAAGGTCGCCAACGAGAACTGGGTTTTCTTCTTTCGCGAGTGAGATAAGCAGCGGCAATTGAAGCAATCACGCTACAAATGGGAGAAAGAACCCACAGAGACAATAAATAAGGACCCAGAAAACTTGGCGGGTCGGGTTGAAACATAACATCCCACCGGAGGTTACCAGTCTGGTGTGAGCACAACTTTCGCGGCTTTCTTGGAAATGATTAGGTCGAAGCCCTTTTCGATGTCCTTGATGGGTAATGTGTGTGTGATGACCTGACTAATCTTCTCTTGGAAGCTGGGGCGGCTGAGGAGCCCTCGTACCTGATACCAGGTGCGGTACATGAGTCTGCCGCTAATCCCATAGATTGTGGCAGCCTTGAATATCATGAGGCGGTTTAGGTCAATCTCGAAGGGCTTGGGAAAGACGCCGAGTAAGCCGACGCGCCCGCCTGCTGTGAGGGATTCAAAGCAAGTGATGAAACCCTCTGGGTGGCCACTCATTTCAATGGCGACATCTACACCGTCTCCATCGGTGGCGTCACGAATCGCTGTGACGATGGCTTCTCGTCCCTCTTCCCGGGCGCTGAAAACGTGGTCTGCGCCCATGGTTTTTGCGAGCTTCATCCTTGTCTTGTTTCGTCCGCCGGCGGTGGCGAAGACCTTGGCGGCGCCCAGCTCCTTGGCGGCTGCCACCGCCATCAGCCCGATGGGCCCCATACCTATGACTGCAACGTTGCGTCCAGCAATGTCCTCAGTGTTGCCGATGGGAAGTAGGGTTTGAACCGCATTCCCCAGGGGTTCTTGGATTGCAGCCACCCGTTGGTCAAGGTCAGGGTCGTTCTTCCAAGCATTATGGGCAGGGAGCGATACGTATTCTGTGAATACGCCAGCCCTGTCAACACCGAGAATGGTCATGTTCCGGCAGATATGCTCACGCCCCGTAAGGCACTGTAAACAAGTCCGATCAACGATGTGAGTTTCAGCGGAAACATTATCTCCCACTTTCAAATGGTCAACACTGGCGCCTACCTTGATGATTTCGCCGGACATTTCGTGCCCGATGATGAGTGGGGGTTTGATGCGGCCCG
>CBDVBC010000155.1:0-4837 GCA_965372125.1 Candidatus Hermodarchaeota archaeon
TTCTGGGATTACTCATCGATTTTGACAAGGGCTAAGCCTGGGATTAATTCGAAGTGTTTAATGTTTCGTGTTAGGAGCTGCTGGCTGTTAACGATGGCTGTTGTACCTATGAATAAATCTCGAAATCCAATTGGATGACCACTAGCTTCAAGGGCAACTTGTATTTCACCGGCTAGTTCTGCGGCACTAGCATCGAAGTCGTAGATAACAAGACGGCTGAGAAGTGTTTTCGTTGCCTGGATGTTTTGCTCGTTCTTCGCTGTCTTGTGGGCACCATAGAAAAGCTCGAAGGTGTTGATCGTTGTGGTGGAAAGCTCTGCACCCTTTGATTCAAGCTGACGAATGAACTTGACCGTGTTGGTATGGTTTCTTAGAGTGTCTATGAGGACATCCGTGTCTAGGCAGATATTGGGCTTTGCCATCGCTTCCACCCTTCCCTTAGAGCTGTAAAAATCTCCTTTACCTCTGCATCAGAGACTTGCCAAGTGCCAGCTAGATCACTAATCTTGTTGTTCTCTGGAGCTGCTTTTAACAACGCACGAAGGGCCTCATCCAGTGACACTCTTCGTCTTTTCTCCATTTGGAGCTTCCCCGCACGCTTGCATATACGTTCGTAGGTTTCGTCATCCACTCTTATCGACTTCGTCACAAAAACCACCAAAAATACTTTATCCATAAAGTGTATTAAATATACCTCTTAGGAGAGAATTTAGGGATTGCGTTCCCCTGCTTCAGTCACTTTTCTCAGACGAACATGACTCCCCCTTTTTTCTCAGAATCTCAGGGTTTCATCCCTCCATACAAATATATAATTCATGCACACAAGTGGGGAGAAGTGTTTACCATGCCAGCTAAAGAAGGTTCAGAAGAAAAATTCTGGGAGAATGTAGCAGCCCGTTATTGGTATGTTGTCTTGCTTATAGGCATAGTCCTATTCCTCGGCTTCATCTGGTTTATCCTAAACGTGGGCTACTATGTTCAGGCCTCAACGATAGGTGCTAATGGCACCTGGACTCTCAACGATTTCTCAATGGCAACCATTGTCTTTTGGTGTCTAAACCTAATAGTGCCGATACTGCTAATATGCGTGTTACCGGTACTAGGAGCAGTAGCCCTTATCCTCCTAATCTCATGGTTCCAGCTTCCCTCCGATGTCAAAGCGGAGGTCAAGGCGGAATTCAAGCGTCCTGCGCCGAAGAAGCGGCACAGTGGTGGTGGCGGATTCAGCTTTCTAGTTTGCGTTGGTGTGTGCATCAAGATCTGGCTTGACGGAAACTGGTTCACGCCCTTCGGAAGCCTACCCTATGGCTACTTCGTTTACACCTGGCTCTTCGTGTGCTTCTGGGGCCTCATCGTCTTCGGAATACCCCTTGGCATCCTGATCACCATTTGGTTGGTCGCAAAGTCCAGGGGAAAAGCCTGAAATAACTCGCCTGTCTAAGAGCGGTTTCGAGCGACACCGAAAAGCCGTCACCGCTCTCTTCAACCTTTTTTGCAGACAGGTTGCTGTTGGGACCACTCACGAAAGGCTGTTTCGAGCCGTCTGAGCCCATCAGAGACCGGTTTGATATAATTTTCCGTAGGATCTATATGGTCAGAAATGAAGAGCCAAATAGATTAGTTTTTCTTAGCGCTTTGTCTTAGAGCAAAGGTTTTAATCTTAGATTTAAAGATTATACTCAGTGGTGCTAATGAGTACGAGTAAAGTAAGTGACAAGGGACTTACCACCATCCCGAAGGAAATAAGGGAAAGGCTGGGTATTAAGCGGGGGGATGTAATACGCTGGATTATTGACGATCGGGGAAGTGCCATAGTTCGGGTTGTATCAGACCCGTATTCAACGCTCAAGGGGCGACATACACGACTTCAGCTCAAGTATGAAGAGCTAGAAGGTGAAGCTGATGCCCTACTTGACAACTACGAGACCAACACCAGTTAACCTATTTTGACTCCACGGTGCTGCAGCTCTTCTGTACGACAGAACTATTATCGGAACAGATACCGCCTATGACACAATACCCAGATTAAGACGAATTGACCCCAGAACCATTTAATCCCATTTCCATTTCCCCCTCACATAATAACGGTAGAGTTAGTCTCCCAGATTGATGGGGAGATACTTATGGCTGCGCGATGATACCATGTTTCTGTTCTATGTTGTGTGGTTCTTCTTTTCATTTGTTGATTCTATCCTATCTAGGGGACCAGTAGTAGAACTGCTTGTTGTGGATTTCCTTGAACCCATAGTGTTGGTAAAGGCGCATGGCGGGGTGATTGGTAACAGATGTGTCGAGTACTGCGGTTTTCACGCCCTTGTCTCTTAAGGTCTTTAAGGCGGTGGCGAGCAGGTAGCTGCCCAGTCTTTGACCTCTGGCTTCTGGGATTACGCCGATGGGCCCGATTTTTGCCTCCTCACCACTCATTCGGGTGATTACGAAGCCTACAACCTTGCCCGCTTTTTCCAGGATTATGGATGAGTCTTCGACGAAAGGTTTGGTTTTGCTGAAGAAGTGTTGTAGGGTTACCCTTTGCTCGGCTTGGTTCATGGATTGGAACAGGTCGTCGCGGCTTTTTTCAAAGGTCTGGAATCCCGGTCCCTCTAGCTGTTCGTAGGAGAATTCTGAGAAGCGCTTAAGAGTGCAATCCTTGGGGAAGTCTAGCTCAGGTAGTCTGATTTTTCCAAGGTCGCTTCTCATGTGCACTTCTTCGGCGGCGAACTGAAATCCGCATTTTCTGTACCAGCCGATTATCCTTTCAGCTAGTGCTCTGTGGGCCTTTGTTGGTAGCTCCAGTTCTATCTCCAATCGGTTGTGTCCATGTTCTTTGATCTTGTTCTTCGACGCTTCGATGAGTGCCAGGGCAATCTTTTCAGTCTTGCGTGTTTGGACAACCACTGGTAGGAATCCGCTGATGAAGGTCATGAGAGGAAAACCAACATAATAGTAAATCCAACCAACAAGGCTGCCCTCCTCGTCTAGTGCGACCAGGATCTGGTATTCCTTATTCGCGGATAACTTTTCGATGCTCGCTGCAATCTCATCGAGACTTCTACCTGTTTCCAAGGGTGTGCCCTTTCTAGCTGAGAGGGTGAGTTCTGCGAGGGCTTCACAGTCCTCTGGGCTAGGTTTCCTGGGTTCTACTTTGATCATCAACTAACACCAGACCTTCAAGGATGACTCAGGGGTTTCACAGAATAATGTTGGGGTTTGCGGCGGATGAGTATGGGCTTGCCTGAAATCGGTATTACAAGTCGTTCAGCCTTGCAAGAACTCGCTAAAAGGAGACTGTTTGCGGTATAATGGGAAAGAATCTGCCAAATGTTTTCATGATACTATGGCTGTTGCTTTGGAGTCGAATGGGTTGGTTCGAACGGCTAGGGAAAACAGGTAGGGATAATCAGTTCGTAGGTGGTCCATGTACAGGAGCCATTGAACCTAGTCAGTAAGAGTTTTTAACCAAACCCGGGCTTGTCTAGGAAATGAACCTAGTAGATGTCGTAAGAAGAGCTTCGGTACCCGAGCCATACAGCGAGGGAGAGAAGATCCAATGGGATGAGCCCGAGTTCAGTGCGAGGATGCTCAAATACCATCTCTCACAGGATCACGACGCGGCTAGCAGGCGTTTCAGCATTGTAGATAAGCATGTGGTGTTCATGGATAATATAATCGGTGGCCCCACGAGGATACTGGACCTTGGTTGTGGCCCAGGGTTCTATACGAGTAGGTTCACGAGCTTGGGATACAAGTGCCGTGGAATCGATTTCGGCCCTGCCTCGATAGAGTATGCGAGAGCTCAGGCCAAGGAGGCAGGTCAGGAGATCGAATATGTTCTTGCTGACATCAGGGATGCTGAGTTCGGTGAGGGGTACGGCGCTGTTACCCTTGTCTATGGCGAGTTCAATGTCTTCAGACGTGATGAGATACTTTGGATCCTCAGGAAAGCGCATACCTCCCTTGATGAGGACGGGGTTATGATTGTTGAGCCTCACACGTTCGAGGCGATAAAGTCCATTGGTGAGACTCCCCCCTCATGGTACAGCAGTGAGAATATGCTGTTCAGTGACAAGCCCCACTTGGTATTGACTGAGCACTTCTGGTACCCTGAAAGGGGTGTCACGGTGAACAGGCATATAGTTGTTGACGCAGCCTCCGGTGAGGCTTCGATTCACGCGGATGCATTGGTAGCTTACACCGATGAAGAGTATGAGGCTTTATTCAAGGAGGCTGGTTTCAGCGACGTGGAGTTCCACAAGTCCCTGACTGGTGACCTTATTGATTACAACGACCAACTTGTGGTGATCGTGGCGAGGAAGTAGTCCAGTCCAGATTGTTCTAACCTGTAGGATTTCTATTGGCAAGTTTAAACAGAGTGATCTAGATCTCTCTCTATTCTGGAGGTCCACGTTCGATTATCTTTTGAATTTCCTTCAAAGAACACCGTTCTTGCCAGAAAGCCTCTAATAGCCAATTACAACCAAGGTCCATGAAATCATGGATATAAGCATCTTCCTCTTTGTCTCCAACGGTTACTATACTTTTTACAAAATCAAATGAGTCCAGAGATTTCCTATACTTTCCAATATAACTCATAATTTCTTGATAATCTTGAGGATATATTGAAGGATCAGATCCAGCTTTCAATGGAAAAATTCCATCATATTTCGCAGCCCGTCGAAATGGTTTTTTGTTTGGCCAATTACCTCCGACCCAGATCTTTATCTTACCTTCTGGTTTAAATTTAACTGGTTCTTTTATTTTGTAATGTTTTCCATCAAAAGTAAAGGGTTTTCCAGACCACAGACCTTTTAGAATCTCTAAAGATTCATCAAGCATCTCT
>CBDVBC010000156.1:0-4818 GCA_965372125.1 Candidatus Hermodarchaeota archaeon
AACAGACCATCCCTTTAAGCGCTACCAAGACCAGAAAAGTGGTTTTTCACTCCACTACCCTGAACTGCCGGGGTGGGTGATCCATACAAGGACGCCGGGGCGATTGGTATTCGAAAATCGGGACATGAAGGCGACTCTTATCGTCACATTCATCCCACTCCCCAATGTTATCCCCGATCTTTCGGACCCACAGATTTTCCGGCTAGCACTCACCGATATTGCAGGATCTTACCAGAAGTCACATCCTCACTTCGAGCTTGTATCCTCAAGCCTAGTCACGAACCCAAATAACGGCGTAAAAGGCGTACAACTGGTCTATCACGACCGCGTCGCAGGCCGTCCATGGAAGGGGAGATGCATTGCCTTTTTCACAGGTAGGAAAAGATACGATGTGACCGCCTTTGCGGAACAAGAACGCTTTGATGCTATGGACACTCAATTCTTTACACCTGTGACAGAGAGTTTCACCTTCTAGCCCTCTCAGGAATTAAGGTCCCCTACGTCTTTAGGGCCAAGAAGATCGAAATACAGCAACAGTAACCCTTAAGCCTTCAACCTCTGGCGAAAGAACAATAATGGAAGTCGCTCTAGAAGTCATCAGATATCGGTCGTCGAACACTCATTACCCATGTGGAGGTACCATCTAGTTTCCATTGACCTTTCTTGTTGCGTTTCATACTGCCACTCGCTGGACTGTCCCGGCCACTACTTAGGAGATAGACAACACAGTCCTTGCCCTTAATATCGACCTTAAGCACAGTCAATACTAGGTTCTTTTCATCTATTTCGTATGCCTGCTCGGGAACGCCACCCACATAGGACCTGGGCGTTGTAAGATTGTACTTGATATGGCTGACAAAGTTTAGGTGGGAGCCCCATAGCCCGAGACCCGAGGGGGACATCAGGTCTTCCTTTGTGTATTTCTTGTGAATCATGATCGAGACCATGGCGCACGCGAGCTTGAAGTCCTCCTCGACATTCAGTAAAGCTATAATATAATGGAAGGCACACATCGCGGGGTCATCAGCTGTCTTTTCCCAGCTCGCCTTGAATGTTTCATAATCCCTGATCATCTTCATCTTGTAGGTCTTTCTTGCCATCTGAATCACCTCAAGAATTTGACAAACATCATTCCTAAGAGTCCTTTTCCTCGGCGCTCTCTAGAAATCCTCAACCTCATCATCAGAGGGACGGACTCCAGTAATTATCGAGGAGCATTCAATGATTTTCCATTGGCCATGCTTGTTTTTTGAGAGTTGTGTTGGGGTTGGGTTGTCTTTGCCAGCGCTTTTAATCCACAACTTCACGGAGGGGGGACCCCTTTTTCGCCTCAGCGGATCAATCTTTAGAAGTGTCATCTTTAGAGCCTTCTCGTCAATCTCGTAGTCATTCTCCGGTGTCCCGCCAACATAGCTCCGGGGAACATCAGGGTAATCTCGTGTGTGCATGAGGAAGTATCTCTGACCCCGACCTAATTTTAAGCCTGAGGGGGACATCGAGTCCTGCAAGGTTCGATCTTTGTGTACCAGAATTGACATCATCGCGTTTGCGATTTTTTCGTCACGCTCAATATTCAAGAGGCCGATAAGATAGTAAAAGATGGTGTTTTCAGGTTCACCAGCATCCTTTTCCCATGCGGTCTTGAACTTGTCAAAATCAGTAATCATTTTACCTTTAATTGTTCTAGGCATTTGGGAAGCACCAAAAAGACATCGAGGAATAAGGGTAAAAAGGTTCTTATTTTCCCCTCAGGGCCTGAAATTCTCTCAAAGTCACTATTACTGGGAAATGTCCAGCTCGGAAAGGGCTACCTTTTATTTCGAATGTTAAAGAGCCAGGAAATGAAGTTGTAATTTGTGGTTGCTGCTGTGGTCCATCGTCAAATCGCCGCTCTAGCATTGTTCGTTTTTTGCTGCCTAGGCTTTGCAGGCAGCATGTAGCTCATTAGAACCCATACCCAAGTTACCGATGACACGGATAAACCAGCACTTCTTAAAATAGGAACAAGTGTCTACTGTTGAGTTTGTGAAATTAAGAATCTCGCAGAGAACTCTAAACAGTGTTCCGTTTTTAATGAAATTAAAAAACATGTCCCCTGCACCTAATAACTAGGTGTGAAAGAGACTATCGAATAGCTGAGGTCTTTGTATGGTTACCCGTCGTCATCTAGCCGCATTTTCGCTGCTGCTTTGTTGTAGCCTAGGTCTTATCGCGAGCCCATGGCTCATCGGGTTTGTGTTTCCTACAACGCAGCAACCAACCGGGGGAGGAACCAACGGAGGAACTAATGGTGGAACCAATAACCCGTAAGAAGGTCTCTCCGATGACCAGTTTGATAACTCAAACGAAAACTCTGATAATGACACCGATGACGGTACCGACGACGATTCTGTGAATTCCACGACCAATGAGGAGCTCTTTCGTAATGTGATTCTGATGATTGGAGATGGCAACGGTGTGGGACACCTGAATGCCACAAGAATCTCCCTAGGACCAGGTGACATCCTCTATGTGGACACCTTCCCTCTGATGGATTTCGTTGAGACATATTCGCAGAATAATCCTGTGACAGACTCCGCAGCGGCTGGCACTGCTCTCGCATGTGGCTTGAAGACCTGGAATGGGATCGTTGCGATGACCTCCTCAGGAATGCCCTTGCTGACCATTCTGGAGTGGGCTGAGAGCCAAAACAAGTCAACGGGTCTGGTGACTACAACAAGACTTACCCACGCTACACCAGCCTGCTTTGCCGCCCATGTCCTCTCACGATCACAAGAAGCAAATATTGCAGCGCAAATGCTCACCGAGCATGAGATAGAAGTCTTGCTGGGGGGTGGCAGGACCCAGCTAGCGAGCCTCCTCGATGACGCGGTAGCAGCAGGATATACTCTCATCGAGAACCGGAGTCAGCTCCTCGGATCAGGCGACGCTGCCAAGCTTCTGGGTGTGTTCTCCGATGATCATATGAGTTACGATGTTGACCGTAATCCGCTCCTAGAACCGAGCTTGGCGGAGATGACAAATATTACCCTCCAGTCACTCGTCAGAGATGTTGATGGGTTCTTCCTGATGGTGGAGGGCGGACGTATCGATCACGCCGCACACAATAACGATATTGATAATGTCATCGGAGATGGTTTGGCCTTCAACGAGGCAGTAGGGGTGGCCCTCGAGTTTGCAGAACAGGATGGAGAAACCCTCCTTATCGTGGTTGCAGACCATGAGACAGGAGGACTGATTGTAAACACCTCCAGCCCAGACTTAGATTACCAGTGGACCACCACAGGTCACACCGCCAACATGGTGCCTGCCTACATCTATTGTTCAAACACCACGCTCATTCCGGATTTTAGCCATCTCGTAGATATCGGTCAATTTCTCTTTACCGCACTGGCTTATACAACTACAGCTTCCAAGAATAATTCACAGAGCATGTTCCTCGCAGAAGCGACTTGCCACCTACTATGGCTACGTGAACAATACAGAGTCCTATTAATCGATAGAATATGTTTCCCTGACGCTTAATATCACGGGTTCTATTCGATTTTATCGATGAGGGTTTTGCCCTTTTCCTTGGATGCCTTCATGACACCAGTGAATATTTCCTCGATATTATTCACTAACTGCTCTAAGGCAGTAGAAGTGATCGTGAATCCTTTCTCTTGCAGATATCTGCGAACCTGTCGCTCAAAGTCCTTTCCAAGCATTTCCTGTTCACCAGAACCTTTTCATCTAAATATAATTGAGTGGAATGCATAAAAACTTAGACCTTCCATTTGGAATAGGATATTAAGACATTTATGGGTCAGTAGTAATCAAGATGTAATGTTATTGAGTAATTGGTGACCCTACTTGTCTTTAGAAAATGCGTGGAGAGTCCTTCTTGGTCCTATTCTTCTGCTAGTTGCTTCTTACTTAATCTATCTACTTCGATATCCATTATGGTGGCTAGTCACACATGTAGAACAAGTATTCGTCATGTTGATTGTATCATATTTTGTTGTTTTGATTCTCGCCCTAGCCTTGTTGAGGAAAGATTCAAAGTCCCCGGTAAATATCTTCAAGACGACAAGGTATGCTTGGGTTCTTGTCGGTGTGATTTTTGCCCTGCTATATTTAGGAGCATAGTATCTAATTAGTTTCGTTATTGGTAGCAGCTTCGAATTCATGGCTTTTCCAAGTCTAAGGGGTTATGAAAGCTACGCTGTTTTCTCCCTACCTTTGGCTTTCATTCTTTACCTTGCTTTCTCCGTCTTCGGAGCATTCGCAGAAGAGGTTGCCTACAGAGGATATGTTCAAACAAGGATTTCCTCAAGATATGGCTATGTAGTGGGCATCTTTGGCGCTGCAACGTTTTTCTCTTTACAACACATCCACATTTTTCAGCCAAGCTGGATTGTAGAATTCTTTCAAACCCAGTTTGTGTATGTCTTCTTTTTCGGCATCTTTCCAGGTTTTCTTTTCTTCAAGAGCAAGGAGAAGATATGGAGCGCCTTTGCATTTCATGCTGTGATAAACATCTTCAGCGTTTCTGTCCCATTAGTGGTGACAGCAGCTTTTCCCTTTGCCAATCAACTTGCTACTATTGTAGGTTTTATTTTGATAATTGCGATTCTAAAATCATTAGATTTTAATTAGGTCACCCTGTACACTTGTTAGACGAACTTTGGGATGTTGAATGCGAATCGGTGTCTGTGGTATAGCATGTGAGAAATGCCCGAAAATGACTAGTGGACAGTGCCCCAACGGCGAACAGGGATGCAAACCAAAGGAGAACAAGTTCTGTAAAATAGCAACCTGCGCGTTCCATAAGGGCGT
>CBDVBC010000157.1:0-4803 GCA_965372125.1 Candidatus Hermodarchaeota archaeon
AATCAGACCGCCTCATCAAGAGTGGCTGGAGAACCGATCGTTGGGAGGACCTACTGATCAACTTCGTAATCTCAAAGAACGCGAAGTGGCTCACAATCGTGGGTTATCCAATGGACCCCAAATGTGGTGGGAAACCACTCAACCCCTTCAAACGCGAAGGCATGACAGAAGCCAAACGATGTGAGTTCTTCCAGAAACTCCTCTACGAATCATGGCTATACAATGGCTGTAAGTACACTTTAGATGACGATAAGGACATCGCTATTGCTATTGAAACCGCTGATACTGATTTGACTTCTGAGGAAATCCAGCGTTATATTAAGCAGGTCTTGCGAGCTTCAAACGAGATTGCTGACTGGCTCTAGAGCTGGTTCAGTGTATTCTTGTTCTTGAGGAGTCGATAGCAGAGCTTTGCAGAAAGGCTTCTGCTATGATATCATGTCCCTTCTGCCTGGCTCCCTTGTTTGGAGTCAGGTGGTTTTTTCTTTTTTCGCCTTGTTCCCACAGAAGTAATCCAGTAGAAGTGAGTGGAGTGCTATTCAGGAAGAATAGATGTCGCTTCTTATTTAGCGAGGGAGAGGATGGCGAGGGCGGCGTCGAGGTCGACAGCAGTGTTGTAGCACCCGTCGCGTTGGAGGAGGACACCGTAAGCTACGATTCCGTGTTTTTGAAGGGCTAGGATTCCCAGGAGGGCTTCTTCTTCGCAGCTGATGCCGATGACGGCGCGGGGTCGAGTTGCGGCGATGAGCCGTGAAATCATGCTGCCCCCAGGGAGGACATAGCTGCCCTTGTAGCCGAGGAGGTGTGCCTCCTGAGAGAGCCTGTTCACCTGACAATCTTGGTTGCATTGCTGGCAAATGTAGCCCTCCTCCTTCGTCTGAGGGGCAGGGCACCCCGGTTGGCGAAGGCACTGGGGAAACAATAGAACTCGTTCAGAAAAGGGTATGGCGGCGATGGCGGCACGATTCTTAGAGTTAAGTTGTTGAATGTATGCTCGGACAAGTTCTTTCTCGCTGCACCCAGTTTCCTCGGCTTTGCGTTTAATGCTGGCTAGGACTTCTACAGCTTGAGCGGAAGCAGTCATGAAACTCTTGACTCCATTTTGAGATAGTGCTACCGGAATAATAAGGTTATGGAAGAGAGAGGACTGACTGTATGGGAGCGGAGGCGATTGATTTTTCTATATTGAGACAGGATAAGAGTGTATGAATTCGGAGCAGACTGGTACTGCTTTTATTCTCGTTGGCCTGATCATCTACGGTGTGCATCCAGTTGTGGTGGAGATTGGTGGGCTCTACTTGTCGCCACTGTTTTTTGCTGGGGTGGCTACGACCTTGGCGGGTTTAGCTGTTACGCCGTTGGCACTCAATTCTCCCAGGTCTTCTAGTGTTGCGGTCCGGCGTGGTGATTATCTTCGGCTTATTCTCACTGGAGTCTTCGGCACCTTTGTAGCATTCACCTGTCTGTTTCTTGGTTTACAATTTACGACCAGCAACAGCGCAGCAGTCATCCTTCGGTCCGAATTAGCCTTTGCCCTCCTCTTTGGATACCTGTTCTTACAAGAGATAATCTCGCCTCGTCAGGCTGTGGTGATGCTCCTGATGGTCGGCGGGGTGCTACTTGTGGTATTGACTACACAGACCTTCGTGCTGGGTTTGGGTGACTTGTTGCTGCTTGTAACACCTGCAGCGTGGGCTGCGGGCCACACCTTTGCAAAGCCAACACTTGCTCGGGTCTCGCCGTGGATGGTTGTAGCCTTCAGAAATCTAGTTGGTGGTGGGCTGCTCCTTTCTATCACATTTTGGCTGGAGATCCAATACAGCCCCCTTATACTAACTCCTAACATTCCTTTGGTAATCGGAATTCTGATTGTAGAGGCTGTTGTAATTTTACTAGCGCATAATCTCTGGTATTTGGGTATTCAGCGGATTAACCTCGGAAAAGCGTCCGCTTTGATTGCCCCTGCCCCGCTAGTCACATTCCTCCTCTCCACTTTGTTGCTATGGGTTTTCCCTACCTTTTGGCAAATCGCAGGGGCTGCCCTCGTTATAGTTGCCACCCTACTCCTTAGCCGAGAACCAAGTTTACAGCGGACAGAGAAGGGGTGAAGGCACCCTTAGAGGAAATATCAGTTTTTTCTGTGTCTTAACGGCTTGACCTAGCTATATTCACTAGAATTTGCTCGTAGCTAGAAGGTTATTAACAAATCAAGAATATACTATTGGGAAGTAGAATAGTGTAATTGTCTAAAAGGTGTGTCAGTAAAAATGCAGCCTATATCTACAGAGTTACTTGGTGTGTTTCGGGATATTGCGTTGGCAGCGCAGATAGCCGCGGTGCTGTTTGCCCTGCAGTTTTCCCTTATCATATTTAATGAGTGGCGAAAACAGCGAACCCGCTGCTGGAAAGACATTCGATTAGGTTGGGGCGCCTTCCTCATATTTGCGGCAATCCATCTGGTCTTCTTCACTATCGCAGATTTCTATTCGACCGGCAATATATTCAGTGCACTGCCGGCGACACCAATAGAACGCGTACTCTGGTTAAAGCTAGGATACATCACCTTACAAATAGGACTTTTCGTCCTTACGCTAGCGGTAAATCGGATACTCGCCCACCGAGCATTTCACTTCTTCAGTATCTTGAGTGGAGCTGCTCTTGTACTGTCAATTATACTGCCTCATGAAATCCTACGAATTGTGGCGTTGGCGATTATAGCACCAGCGATAATGGTTCAACTCTTATTCTTCACCGTTTTTGCCGTTAAAACAGTGAAGGGGAGAATGCGGAGGTCAGTAGGAGTATTCTTCATCTCTTTTATCGGTGTGATAGTCGGATATGGATTTACAGCAGATTTCGCGATAGGCGCGCTGGGGCTTGTATCATATACGATTGGTGCCCTCGTAATCGCAGCCGGTTGTATCGTAATGGGAATGACGTTACCAAATATCACTGATTTTGACGAGTTCAACTGGTGGACGCAAGTTCGGGAGCTATATATGCTAACAAGGGATGGAGTTGGGTTGCTGAGTATCAACTTCGCTGAGAGGCGTACCAGCACTCTGGACACCGAATCACTGCTTACATCAAGCGGAATCACCGGTATTCGGGAGATTTTGAAGAAAATTACTAGAACTGAAGAAGAGCTGCAAATCGTGGATCAAGGCACAATTAAGATGCTCTTCGCTTATTCGAAGCACACCTTGGGAGTTCTTGTTGTTACTAAGCCCTTGGAAACCCTGATTCAAAAATTAACAAGCTTTGTCGCACGCTTTGAAGTGCTCTTCGCAGGGCGTCTTGAAAACTTCGATGGAAACATTTCCGTCTTTGCTCCAGCCCAGCGCCTAGCCCTAGCAGAATTCACGCGTGAAAAAGAAGCAGCTCTCACAAGGATAATCGGAGCTGAATGACCGTCTATTAACGGCTTGAGAGTGACTTGTCGGGTAGTTAACTAGAAGACATTCCATATTTTTATTCGACAATCAACGAAGTTTACATGTGCTCAGGGATAAACTTTATAACAGAAGTCCTCAGGGACAGGGGAGACAGGAATAATTTCCTGAGATTTGTTACCTATTTATCCTTAATTGCAACGATTATTGACTGAGCAGAGAGACCGAATGAAAACAGGAGGATTAATGATGGACCCTTTTTTGGTGAACACCCTCATTGCTGTGATAGTTCTAGGGATTCTTGCCCTAGTATCATATAAAGCCCGGATTGTCACCAAATCCGGAGCAGCCGCCGCCTACATGTTAGGTATTTGTATCTGGCTACTAGCATCGTGGACCTGGTTCCTTCTGATGCTCCTCTTCTTCTTCGTGACTGCACAGTTTACTCATTATAAGTACAAGATTAAACGCCATCACGGAGCCGCCCAAGAAAAAGGCGGGGCCCGCGACTGGATCCACATTCTAGCCAATGGAGGCCTCCCCCTCGTCTTCACCATCATCTGCTTCTTGTTCACATCACTGTCTAGCCCAACCACTGCCTACGGCGCTTCAGAGACAGGGGCAGGTCTGCTACCCCTACCGATAACCAGTATCTTTTTTGCAGCATTCCTAGGAGCACTGGCCACAGCAACAGCTGACACTTTGGCAACTGAAATTGGGCTCCTCAACCCATCGCCACCTCGTCTTATCACGAAGCCTTGGAAAGTGGTTTCTCCTGGGACCTCTGGGGGCATCTCACTTGTTGGTGAATTCGCCACAGTCCTAGGAACACTCCTCATTGGGGGAGTTGCCGCTTTGCTTGCAGCGCCCTTCTGGATTCCCTTCCTTGGAGGAAGTTTGATACCTAACCTAACGCAATTTGCACCAATCACTATGCTAGTTGTTACTGCTATTGGTGGCATTACAGGAGCTACTGTAGACAGCCTCTTTGGTGCGACAATTCAGGGGATGTGGCAGTGCAATGTATGCCACAAGCAGACAGAGAAACGGAAACACTGTGGCGAGCCTGCGAAGTACCTGCGGGGAACCAGATTCTTTGACAATCATGTAGTGAATGTAGTCTCCTGCCTCATCGGAGCCTTAGTAGCGGCAGCTCTCTACCTCACTCTCTTAACCCTCGGCATCGCCTAATTCTAACACGGTTTCTAATTGCGCTCTTCTTTGATAGGGTGGTCCGTCGGTTTCAGCTAGAATATCGGAGATGCAGTCGTACCAAGAACTTGTGAGGATATTATGCGAGGCGAATGTTGTCAAAGTCCTTATAGGCTAACTTACCTATGCGAGCAGCTGTCTCTAGAACCTGTTTGAGTTCTTCTGTCTTCACCTTGAGCTTGAAATACCTCTTAATGCC
>CBDVBC010000158.1:0-4788 GCA_965372125.1 Candidatus Hermodarchaeota archaeon
AGGCGCTGCACAATTCGCAGTCGAATGGAATGACCGCCGGCTAGTATATACCGGGGATTTGAACCTCAGTCCCACCCTGATTACAGAGGGGGCCAAGCCGATTCCCTGCGATATTCTTCTCATTGAAGCCACCTACGGTATCCCTGACGCGATATTCCCACCACGAGAATCAGTTTATGCTGAAATAGTAGAGTGGACAAGCCGTTCACTCAAATCAAAGAAAATCCCTGTTTTCCAGGCTTATGCTAAAGGAAAAGCGCAGGAGCTGATTTGTCTTTTCAATCGCACTCTCTCTTCGAGAGTACCGGTCGTTGTTGACCCTACAGTAGCTAAGGTGAGCGAAGTCTATGTGCGTCATGGTGTTCCTCTAAAGTACTCTGTAGACAACACAGCTGAGGGGCGCGAGATAATCCGACAAGGTGAATATGTCTATATCTCACCAAAGAAATTCAATCGACGAATGTTCCCTTCAGACCACCAGTTCCTTCGGGCAAAAGCTACAGGCTGGGCTAAAATCTTCCCGATGAAAAAGGTTGACAAGGCATTTATCCTGTCGGCTCACGCAGACTTTCAGCAACTACTCCGTTACATAGAGGAGGCAAAACCTGAGGAAGTCTTTCTCACATGCGGAGATACAACGACCTTCAGTGCAGTGCTTAAGAAACTGAAAGTGAAAATGGTCAAGCCCGGAAGCGGAACAAAACAACAGAGGCGGCTTTCTGAATTTATCTAACATGGCACAATGTTTACATCGAGATGCCGGCCGAGTATGTTGACCCACCCAGAACCTCTTGGGCTGCCTTTCCCACACTATCCTTGTCAGGTCCCGATGTGTAAACGCGCAAAATATCTAAGTATCCTTTTAGCGAGTTGATAACTCGAGACACTTCAGTTATCTTTACAGGAACCTTGTTCCCTCGAACATAGGCAAAGCCAGGTATCTCCATTGGGTCGAGCTTTGATGAGTGCCTGTAGGGCAGAGAAGGAAGGAGTGGAGAATCAATCCGAACCTCCTCAGGTTCAACTTTAGCCTTTGCAGCAATCTCCGCCTCAAACTGCTTTCTTACCACATCCTTTGTGAATAGATCAAGTGTCGGAGTTTTCTGCACAATTGCTTCAACTGAGTAAACGCATGACAAGAAGTCACGCCGCTCTAGCCGCTCTATTAGGGGCCGCGAAGCAGAACATTCCTTCAAGTGAGTCCAAACGGCATAGTCATCCATGTCAAGATACTCATCGGGTGTCTTGAATGTCGAGAGACCAAGCTCCTCATCAGCTAGTTCAAGCGCGTCAGCAATCATAATCTGCACAGCGCGGCTACTACGATGGAAATAGATTGAACGAAAGCTTAAGACTCTGGAAATTAGAAAGGCTTCTAGGGCTGATAGTGCAGTTAGGTTAACTGCCAAGTCTCCTTTGAAGAGTTCAATGGTATAAAGAAGCCGAAATATGTCGATATTTCCATATTCGGCTCCAGTGTGGAAGGAATCGCGAACGATGTAGTCCATCTTGTCAACATCGATAGAGCTACGAATAACTTGGTTGAAGTAAGGACGTTTCTTTAAGGGACGTTTTCCTATTGCTTGCAGACCCATATCCTTCGGATTGATGCCTCCGTCCTTCAGGATGTCTGCGAGTTCTGTCTCCTGAATAAGCCAAGTAGTGAGATCCTCATGGTTGCGACCTTGGCGAGCCAATAAGTGTTCGAAGGTATGGCTGAAGGGTCCGTGCCCCACGTCGTGGAGGAGGCCCGCGAGCCGGAGAACCTGAATCTCCTTGTCCTTGGATGTGATTCGCCCCGCCAGAATACCTGCCAAGTGCATGACTCCCAAGGAGTGCTCAAAACGGGTATGATTAGCGCCTGGATAAACGTACTCGGAGCCAGCTAGCTGCCTTATCCTCCGTAGCCGCTGGAAAACCCTGGTGTCGATTATTTCTTTTTCTAGCTGTGAGATGGTGATGTACCCGTGAATTGGGTCTTTGATAATTCCCCACGATTTAGAGCCCATAAAATCACCCGAGGAAGAAATCGTCTTCATAACGAAGAGCGAAACTCTCTATTAATATATTCGAAATCCTCAATCCTGCCCGTGCGGAGCCTCTTTTCCTTCCCCCCACTTAACTATGAGCCGCCGCACAGTCTCCAACACTGACCCTACATATGCCTCTCCCTCCTTTGAAAGGAACAGGCTAACAAAAACCATTCCACCCAACTTCAGCGCAGCAATATCTGCCATCGCCCTTACAGCCGACTCAAACCTTGTCCCAATCAAACAAGACGTCGCAGTAGGCGAAACCTCCCCAAAGGGTGTGGGTACGCCCACGGCTACGGTACCAAACCGATACTCCCCGTCACTCACTAGAATCAGAAAACCATTATCCAGCCTACACATTGCTACAGATATACTCGCTCTACCAACTTCCACCTTTTCCTCTACAAACACAAGACTCTCAGGCATATCACACAAGCTCCCAACTAGTGATATATTCTCCAATATATAAAATCAAATCACAAACCAAACCATCAAGAACCACAATACCCCCGCAAGAAAACTCTAAAGACCACCATCGCATCCTCTGATATTTTCAGGAAAAACAACTCACTAAAGCGAATATGGTGTTCAGCTAGATGTGAAGCGCCTCGACGATCCCTAGCACGAAATACGTCCTTTCATAATTTCCCATTCTCGTTCGATGCCGCGCTCATACTCAGCCATCATCTCGGAATCCTTGAGGAGGAAACGGAATCGACCCTGCGGTCGAAGGTATTCGATTAGCGGCTTCCGCTGCACCTTCCCCTCGGCAATCAGCTTACTACGACCTAAAAACCTGTATTCATCACCCTCTTTCTCCCACATAATCCACGCCCCTGTTTCAACAGCCAACTTCCCCATCTTCACAGTATCCCATGTAGGATAACGCCAGCCAGTCGGGCAAGGAATATGAATCTCGATAAACCTGGTCCCATCGAAGTCCTTTACCTTCTTATAAGTCTCGAAGATTAAACGCGGGTATGCCGCAGAAATTACTCCCGTATATGGAATGCCGTGCTCAGCCATAATCCGCGCCATAGGCTTACGATGTTCCCGTTTTCCAGTCGGCGTCGTCGTACTATACGAACCATAAGGAGTCGCCCCTGATCTCTGCATTCCCGTGTTGCCGTAGGCGGCGTTATTATAGCAGGTGTAGATGAAGTTGGTCTGGCGTTCTGCTGCTCCGCTGAGTGCTTGGATGCCGATATCGTATGTTCCTCCGTCACCTGCCCATGCTAGGAGGGTAATTTCTTTGTCTTTACCGAGGTGCTTGAGCCCTGCGGCGATGCCTGAAGCGGCAGCAGCAGCGGTCATGAAGGCTGTGTTGAGGACAGGTAGGCTGAGCCCGTTCTTGGGGTACAAGCCCTGGATTACGCTCATACAACAGGCGGGAACAGTCAGGATGGTGTTATCGCCTAGGGCCTTGAGGGCGTGGCGGATTGCTATTGTTGCGCCACAGCCTCCACAGGCTGCGTGACCCCGCTCAATGAACTCTTCCCTAGGTAGCTCTTTAATTTTAACCACTTAGTTCACCTTTTTACTCCATAGAAAATTTCAGGTCCGGCAGCGCCCTTGTCCGCTACCTCAAAGCCTATTTTGATTATTTTCTCTAAATCCGTGTAGCGTACGTCTCGCCCTCCCAGCCCTGCCACGACACCTTGGACTGGGATTTGAAGGTTACCGCGGTACAGGGCTGAGCGGATTTCAGTTGCTTGAGCGCCAGCATGTCCATAGGATAAGCTCCGGTCTACAACGACTAAGGCTTTGGCCTTTGCTGCAAGTTTTTGGATTTGCTCAACAGGGAAGGGTCGGAAAACACGTAAACGAGCAGAACCCGCGGCTATGCCCTTTTTTCGGAGATTCTCTACAGCTAGCTGCGCCTCCTCGCCCATTGTTCCCATCGCGAAAAGGATCACTTCGGCGTCCTTGCAGCGGTATGTGTCGATGAAGCCGCCGTGGCTGCGCCCAAAGTGCTTTTCGAAATCCCGTTCAACGCGAGGTATTAGATTTCGAGCTGCTTCGAATCCCTCGTGAATGGCATAACTAAGCTCGTAATAATATTCAGGTCCCGCTATGTTTCCGGTCGCCATTGGGTCCTTTGGGTCAAGCTTCCAATGACCTGCCTTGTACTCGGGCAAGAAATCAGTGATTTCCCTGTGCTCGTAGACCGTAGTAGGTGTAAACGTGTGGCTCAGGATGAAGGCGTCTAGACACACCATACTTGGTAGCAGAACTTTGGCATCCTCGCTCAGACGGAAAAGCATGAGCACTGTATCATAGACTTCTTGGTTATTTGACGCATAGAACTGAATCCAGCCCGTATCACGTTGAGACATAGAATCCGTATGATCAGTCCAGATATTCCAGGGGGGTCCAACCGCCCGGTTAACCACCGGCATGACAATAGGTAATCGAGCCCGGCCAGCCCAGTGGAGCATCTCCGACATGAGAAGAAGACCGTGGGAAGATGTTGCAGTGAAAGTTCTAAGACCCAGAGCTGACGCTCCAATACAAGCCGCCATGGCTGAGTGTTCGCTCTCGACCCGAACGTACTGTGAGCTTAGCTCGCCCGCCTCGACGAAGTCTGCAATCTTCTCGACGATGGTTGTCTGGGGGGTTATTGGGTATGCAGCTATCACGGCTGGTTCGGCGGTTCGGGCAGCCCAGGCGACTGCGTGGTTTCCGCTGACTGATACTGTTTTTGGCATTGTCTTGTATTCTTCCTTGCTGGCTTCCTATTCTTCTGCTTCTGTTT